>CAYFJU010000048.1:0-24007 GCA_964343505.1 uncultured bacterium | reverse complement strand
TCTCATCTTAATTCATTAAATCTCTATGAACAACCATTATCAACGTACAAGGGGAAATACAAAGCCTGCCAGCCGAAGCAACGGCGCAGGCAGGGGGTCAAAAAAAGTATTTACCAGCCAATATCTTCTTCAATTTCTGAACTCGTTATTGGGTCCAATTCACAGGTGAAAGGGTGAATCAAAAATTAGGAAGGTTGTCCTGAACCATTTAATTTCCACGCTTATTCAACCTGACTTAACGCATAAATACACACGCTTCAAATGAAAAAATATCTTCTTATATTAATCATTTTAACCGGTATTGCCATGGCCGGTGGCGACGCACCTGGTTCTGCTCCCCATTTGGATGGGGCGGCCTTGTCCATTTACTGGGTGATCCCCTTTGCCGGTATTCTCCTTTCCATAGCTGTTTTTCCATTGGTGGCGCCCCATTTTTGGCACCATAATTTTGGAAAAATTTCTGCTTTCTGGGCTGTTTTACTTATTGTCCCATTTTTATTTAAAGCAGGATTTTCCATCACCCTTTATGAACTCCTTCATGTAGGCCTGTTAGAGTATGTTCCTTTCATTATTTTACTATTAGCCCTTTTCACCATTTCCGGAGGTGTTCAGCTCACCGGTACCCTGGTGGGGAAACCCATTGTGAATACCGGGGTGATTCTCATTGGGACTATTCTAGCCAGTTGGATGGGAACGACCGGCGCGGCTATGCTCCTGATTCGGCCCCTGATCCGCGCCAATAAGGACCGTAAGCAAAAGGTTCATGTTATTGTATTCTTCATTTTCCTGGTGGCCAATATTGGTGGGTCCCTGACCCCACTGGGTGATCCGCCTTTGTTTTTAGGCTTTTTAAAAGGAGTAGATTTCTTCTGGACTACGACCGCCATGTTCACGCCCATGCTTTTTCTGGTGGTTTGCCTGTTGGCCATCTTTTTCGCTCTGGATACCTTTCTTTATAACCGGGAAGAATCCCATCCCATTCCCGAATCCACCGAAAAATTGGGACTGAAAGGTGCCTTTAATCTTATTTTATTAGCCGGAGTGATCGGTGGTGTATTGTTGAGTGGATTCTGGCATCCCCATTTTTCTATTGAGATTTACCACGTTCACTTGGAATTACAAAATATTGTGCGTGATCTACTCTTGTTGGGGTTGACTTTCGCCAGTTGGAAAATGACCAGCCAATCCATTCGGGAAGCCAATGAGTACACTTGGTTCCCCATTGTGGAAGTGGCCAAACTTTTTGCCGGCATATTTATCACCATCATTCCGGCCATAGCCATTTTAAAAGCGGGGACAAACGGGGCCTTGGCTGCGGTAATCAATTCGGTTTCGAACGAGGCCGGCCCCATCAATTATATGTATTTCTGGGCTACGGGAATTCTCTCCAGCTTTTTGGATAATGCTCCAACCTATCTTGTATTTTTCAATACGGCTGGGGGCGATCCATCCTTGTTGATGGGGGATTTAAACCAAACACTTTTAGCTATTTCTGCCGGTGCCGTTTTCATGGGCGCCAACACCTATATCGGCAACGCCCCCAATTTTATGGTCAAGTCCATTTCCGAATCCTCGGGGGTCGAGATGCCGTCCTTTTTTGGATACCTGTTCAAATGGTCCATGCCCATCCTGATTCCACTATTCATTCTCGTCAGTTTTCTTTTTTTCTAAACCATGCGAATATCAAAGGTTACAACCAAAACGGGGGATAAGGGCGAAACCGGATTGGGTGACGGCAAGCGCGTTCCCAAGGACCATCCTGCCATGGTCTTCCAGGGTGACTTGGATGAATTGAACTCCCATTTGGGGCTTGCCCTGGCCATTCTCACCGATGATGAATCGGGTAAAGACCTTACTGAAATCCAACAGGATATATTTAATATTGGCGGCGAAGCATCCATACCCGAAGCGGAATTATCTTTATTGGATAAAAGCCGCGTTGCCTTTTTGGAATCAGCAATCGAAAAAATGAATGGAGAACTTCCACCCTTAAAAGAATTTATTCTCCCCGGTGGAGATGATTTTTGTGCCCGTCTCCATGTGGCCCGGGCCGTGTGCCGACGGGCGGAAAGATCCTGTGTAACTTTATTGAATTCCGGAACAGATGTAAAATGTTGGCTTCAATACCTGAACCGACTCAGTGATTATCTTTTTGTCCTGGTGCGGTATGCTACCCAAAAACAGGGCGGGAGCGAATCTCTTTGGAAGCGGGAAAATTAATTATTGAAACCCATTCGATAGTTAGATAATATCTGTAAAAAAGGCCTAAATTCTTGGTCTTCAAAATATCATGTTAGACTGGAAATCATTACATAAAACAATAGGCGGAGTGGATAGGATATTACTGTCCACCCATGAAAACCCTGACGGAGATGGGCTCGGCAGTGCCTATGCCATGTACCATTATCTGAAGGATCAGGGAAAAGATTGCCGCCTGATTCAGATCTCCGATCTCCCATTCGAATATGAATTTTTAAATACAGGTCATATTATTGAAACCTACCGATCTGATGCGCATGATGCCTGGTTGTCTCGAGTAGAATTAGCTTTAATTTTTGATGTGGGCGATTACAGGCGCCTCAAAAATATTGGCGATGAATTAACATCTAATGGCACACATGTAGTAAACATTGATCACCATCCGGACCTTAGTGATGGCCGCTTTGCGGAAAATTACATCAATATGGATGCAGCTGCCACAGGCGAAATGGTTTACGATTTTATGCAGGCCGCCAATGTATCCCTGACCAAAGAAATCGCCGAAGGCATTTATACCGGCGTTATGACAGATACCGGTTCCTTTTGTTATAGCAATACAAACCAGAAATGCCATCAAATCGCCATGGAATGCATCGCAGCCGGTGTAAATACATCCGCTATTTATCAGTCGGTGTATGAGAATAGTTCTAAAGGCCGTATCGCATTGCTAGGACTTATCCTGAATCAACTTCAGTATAATGACAACGGTGAATTGGCTTGGTTTACGATTGACCAATCCATGATGGACAAAGCAGGCGCCACCAAAAAAGATGTAGATGGATTTACAGATTTTGTCCGAACCATCCGCGGTGTCGAAGTGGCTGTGATGGTTTTTGAAAATGGCATCAATTCATGCCGCATTAATTTTCGCTCAAAAGGGAAATATGCCATCAATGAAATTGCCAAATCTTTGGGCGGTGGTGGACATAAATATGCCGCAGGCGCAGTGACTGAGGGCTCTTTGATCGAAGTGCTTCCAAAAGTATTAGCTGAAACAAGAGCCTCCTTAGCGCAACAAAATGGGCAATTAAAATGAAAATCCTTTTAGCAAAAGATGCGGGCTATTGTTTCGGTGTCAGAGATGCCGTCAACCTGGCTTACGATACAGCCGGGAAGCATGGCGACGTTTATATGCTGGGTCATATTGTCCATAATGAAAATGTGGTCAAAGATTTAGATGCAGCCGGTGCCAAAGTTGTCGAATCACTGGATGATGTACCGGAAGGGAAACCGATTCTTTTCCGGGCCCACGGGACCACGGTGGATACCTGGGAAGACGCGGGAACCAAAGATATGAATATTGTGGATGCCACCTGCCCCCTCGTTTGGGAAATCCATGAAGAAGTGAAAAAATTAGAAGCGGAAGGGCGCAAAATCATCATCGTCGGCGACCATGGTCATGATGAAGTTGTGGGAATTGCCAGCCAAGTGAAGGCCCCACTCATTGTGGCGACGCCTGAGGAAGCCCAGGCCCTGCGTAAAACAAAACGGGCCGGTGTGGTCAGCCAATCCACCCAGACGATTGAAAACGTCCAGCAAATCATCAATATTATTATGACCAAAGTATTCGATTTACGCTTTGTGAATACGATCTGTTTTCCTACCAAAAGGAACCAAAGTCAAATCAAAGAATTAGCGAAACAGTGCGATGTTATGATTGTGATTGGCTCATTTACCAGTGCCAATTCAAAACGATTGACGGCCCTGGCTAAAGAAAGAAATGAACGGTCCTATCAGGTCACCTGCGCTGATGAGATTGAACCGGAATGGATAGAAGATGTGAAAACGGTTGGTATATCGGCAGGTGCCAGTACACCCGATAATATTATCACCGAAGTTTTAACAAAAATTAAAGAAATTGGGGATGTCCCAGAGGAGAGTATTTATGGCTGAAAAAGGCTCATTTGAAGTAAAAGTTGGTTTAGCCGAAATGTTAAAAGGCGGCGTCATCATGGATGTGATGAATGCTGATCAAGCGAGGATCGCAGAGGATGCAGGCGCTGTTGCGGTGATGGCCCTGGAACGCATTCCGGCTTTAATCCGTGAAGAAGGCGGTATATCCCGTGCCAGTGATCCGCAGATGATTAAGGCAATTCAAAAATCCGTTTCTATCCCTGTGATGGCTAAAGTGCGAATCGGCCATTTTGCCGAAGCGCAGATACTGGAAGCAATGGAAGTGGACTTTGTGGATGAGAGTGAAGTCTTGACACCCGCCGATGAACATAACCATATTTGGAAACATGATTTTAAAGTGCCCTTTGTTTGTGGATGCCGCAATCTGGGAGAAGCCCTGCGCCGGATCGGTGAAGGGGCGGCTATGATCCGTACCAAAGGTGAAGCAGGCAGTGGGAATATTGTTGAAGCAGTGCGCCATATGCGTCAGGTTCAGAGTGATATGAAAAAACTCACAGTCATGGATCAGGATGAACTGATGGCCGCAGCCAAGGATATGGGCGCACCATTCGCCTTGGTACAACAAGTGGCGAAAATTGGTAAACTGCCGGTACCGAATTTTGCCGCCGGTGGCATAGCAACTCCCGCCGACGCATCCCTGATGATGCAATTGGGCGCGGAAACCGTTTTTGTGGGTTCGGGTATTTTTATGAGTGAAGATCCCGCTCCGAGAGCCAAAGCTATTGTTGATGCCGTGACCTACTACAAAGATCCGCAAAAATTGGCGGAAATTTCCACCGGACTCCAATCCGCTATGAAAGGGTTGGATATGTCTGAAATCCCTGAGGGAGAACGCCTCCAGGAACGGGGCTGGTAAGGAAACCGGGCACCCAATTATCTTATGATTGGCGTCCTGGCACTTCAGGGGGATTATGAAAAACATATCCAGATTCTGGATATGTTAAACATGCCATCCATGGAAGTTCGCTATCTGAGTGAATTGGATGGGATTGACGGTTTGGTAATTCCCGGCGGCGAATCCACAACCATGACCGACCTGATGGACCGTGTGGGATTTCATAAACCATTGCGTAAATTCGCGAAGGATAAACCCATCCTGGGCACCTGTGCCGGACTGATTATGATGGCTTCAGCAGTGACGGATGGGAAGGTTAAACCGCTGGGCATTTTGGATATCGAAGTTGACCGTAACGCTTACGGCCGGCAGGTCCATTCATTTACCCATCAACTTCCGGTTCAATTGAACGGCAAAATCTCTCAGGTTCCCGCCACATTCATCCGCGCGCCAAAGATTACCAAAGTCAATCCCGGTATAGAAATTATCAGTGAATATCAAGGTGAGCCTGTGGTAGTGAGACAAGGCCATCATTTGGGATTATCCTTTCACCCTGAATTAGACGGCGTGACACTTTTTCATGATTTTGTTTTTAATCAACAACCGTTAAAAACTTCTCAAAAAACACATGCAGCTTAAGCTTCTGCCCAACATAAAATCCCCGGCGGATATAAAACATTTATCTACAGATGAACTGCGGCAATTGGCCGATGAAATACGGTTTCATACGATAGATGTGGTGAGTCAAATCGGCGGTCATTTAGCGCCGACCTTGGGTGTGGTTGAACTCACGATCGCATTACATCGCGTATTTGAAACACCAAAGGATAAGATCATTTGGGATGTGGGTCACCAGGGCTATGCCCATAAACTCCTCACCGGCCGGTTTGATGATTTTCCGACTATTCGCCAGTATGGCGGTCTGAGCGGATTTCTGAAACGGACCGAAAGTGAATATGATGTTTTTGGTGCGGGCCATGCCTCCACATCCATTTCTGCCGCCACGGGGATCGCCGAAGCCCGCAAACGGACCGGAAATGATTATCGCGTGGTGTCTGTTATCGGCGATGGTTCAATGACAGGTGGACTGGCCTTTGAAGCAATGAATAATGCCGGTCATTTGAGAACGCCGATGCTGGTGGTTCTAAATGATAATGAAATGTCCATCAGTCCAAACGTGGGCGCAATCAATACCTATCTCACCAAGATTGTGACCAATCCGCTTTATAACCGCATTCGGGATGAGATTTGGAAGATTTCAGGCAAACTGCCTTTTGGTAAAAAGACCGCCCGTACCATGCTCCACCGGATTGAAGAAAGTTTAAAATCCCTGTTGGTCCCGGGTATGCTGTTTGAAGAATTTGGCTTCCGATATTTTGGTCCCATTGATGGCCATAATTTGGATGAACTTGTTACAACCCTGGAACGATTGAAAGATCTCAAAACACCTGCCTTATTGCATATCCTGACTAAAAAAGGGAAGGGTATGGTTTCCACCAATTCTGAGAATGGGCAATATCACGATGATGCCCTGAGACTCCACGCCGTAAAACCAAACGGTAAGGCCAAAGAAAAGATTCCTTCACCAACTGAAGTCAAACCATCAGCCCCCGTTTTTCAGGATGTATTTGGTTCATTGGCTTGTGAGGTGGCCCGCAACAGGGAAGATACGGTATGTATTACGGCGGCCATGCGGGAAGGCACCGGCCTGGTACCATTCGCCAAGGAATTCCCCGAGCGCTATTATGATGTGGGTATAGCCGAAGGCCATGGTGTCACATTTGCCGCAGGATTGGCCACTGAAGGCGTGCGGCCGATCGTCGCCATCTATTCCACTTTTCTGCAGCGGGCTTTTGATCATATCGTCCACGATGTGGCGATTCAGCATTTGCCCGTGGTCTTTTGTATGGATCGCTCCGGGATTGCCGGGGAAGACGGACCCACCCACCACGGGGCCCTGGATATTGCCTATCTGAAATGTATCCAAGATATGGTCCTGGCGGCGCCCAAGGATGGCAATGAATTACGGCATTTGCTCTATACTGCTTTGGATCATCAGGAGGGCCCTTTTGCCATTCGATATCCAAAGGCGTCTTCAAAAGAATTTGATCCTCATGGACAAGCGGAGCTCCTGCCGATTGGAAGTTGGGAAATTCTCCGTCACGGAACCGATGCGGTCATCCTGGCCGTTGGCCCCCTCGTTTTTGACGCATTGGAAGCTGCCGAAAAACTGGAGCAATCGGGCCATAGTTGTGAAGTGGTGAACTGCCGTTTCATCAAGCCCATGGATGAGGCCTACCTGAAGTCGATCCTTGGCCGGTTTGACCCGGTGATTACGATTGAGGAAGGTGTCAAGACCGGCGGGTTTGGTGAAGGTGTGGCGGCCTGGTTATTGACCAATGGGTTTAAAGGTGCGACCCAAATTATCGGATTACCGAATGAATATGTGGAACACGGCCCTCGCGCAGTATTATTGGATAAATGGGGGATAAGTCAGGAAGGCATCCTGGAAGTGGTGAAAGCTTCAAAGCGACCGGTGGAAATGGACGTTTAGCCCATGAGTTCAATCGTTCTGGTCCTGGTAGGACTCGCTGTTTTTTATATCGGTTTTCGTTTTTATTCTAAATTTATCGGCCATCGCATTTACGGGATTCAGGAAGAAGGACTGACCATGCCCTCCAAGGAATTGGAAGATGGTATTGATTTCGTCCCCACCAAAAGACATATCCTTTTCGGCCATCATTTTACCTCCATAGCCGGAGCGGCGCCGATCATAGGTCCTTGTGTCGCAGCCTTCTGGGGTTGGCTGCCGGCGCTGGTTTGGATCTTAGTCGGTACCATTTTCATGGGCGCCGTCCATGATTTTGGCGCCTTGGTCACCAGTGTAAAAGAAAAAGGGCGCAGCATAGCTGATATTGCATCCACAACAATCTCCAAACGGGTACGGCTCATGTTCCTCGTTTTTGTGATCCTGCTGATCTGGCTGGTGTTGGCCGTGTTCGCCATGGCGATTGCGGATTTGTTCGTGGGTATCCCCGCATCAGTCATTCCGATCAATATTGAGATCATTATTGCCATTATCTTAGGATTTCTGCTTTATAAAAAGAAAATGGACAGCCTGATACCTTCCCTGGTGGCACTGGCCATTCTATACTTATTTGTTTGGGTCGGTACCAAAGCACCAGTGGACTTTACCACTGCCATGCCGGTCCAAAGTGCGAAAAATTTATGGATCATACTGTTGTTCGGTTATTCGGCCATTGCCAGTCTCTTGCCGGTCTGGACGCTGCTCCAACCGCGGGATTATATTAACAGTCACCAGTTATTTGTGGGATTGGGATTATTATTCTTAGGGATTTTTGTGGCGCAACCGCTGGTGGATGCACCTGCCCTGCGCTCATTGTCTGAACCGGGTGTCCCGGGATTATTTCCGCTCTTGTTTGTAACTATTGCCTGCGGCGCCATCAGTGGATTTCACGGCTTGGTGGCCTCAGGCACATCATCCAAACAATTGGAAAAATTATCTGATACCCGGTTTGTCGGTTACGGTGGTATGATTGGGGAAGGGACACTGGCTTTGGCATCGACCATTTCAGCGGTGGCAGGAATATCATTGGTTTCACAATGTAACCTCCCCGCAGTGGGACAAGTTGCCGATTTGAGTTGGGCCGTCTATTATGACACCTGGGCCCATGCCAGCGGAAATAAGGCCACGGCGTTCGTATTAGGCGGCGGCGCCCTCTTAAAATCCTTAGGAATTCCGGTTGCGATGGCGAATACATTAATGGCTGTCCTGGTAATTTCTTTTGCCGCCACGACCTTGGACACGGCAACCAGGATTCAACGCTTTATTCTGAATGAGTTTGGTGCGGCTGCATCAATCAAACCGTTGACCAATCGGTATATGGCCACTGTGGCGGCGGTCGTACCGGGCATCCTGCTGGCATTCTGGAATGTGGCTGATCCGGGTACTGGTGCCATGCGCCAGGCGGGGTGGGTCCTGTGGCCCATATTTGGCGCCAGTAACCAAATGCTGGCGGCCCTGACGTTGATGGTCTTGACACTGTATTACTGGCAAAAGAAAAAGCCCATTCTGCCACTGCTCATCCCGATGCTGTTCATCATGGTGGTCACTTTCACGGCCTTGGTGGCCAACGCCATAAAATTTTATGGGCAAAACGGTGTTTTGTTTAGCCTGACCATTCTGCTCATAGGATTAATTATTTGGATGGCCTATGAAGGTGTGAATAAAGTATTAGAAATACGCAGAAAACCGTAAATTTAGGGTCGCAAAATTGACCGGAAATCATCATGTCAGAACAATTAGAACTATTTAACCAAGCCAAGACCCAATGGACAGAAGAAGCCCGGACTTCTGCCACGCGTGATTATAGTTTTGATACCCTAAGTGGTGAATCATTAAAACCGTTGTATTATCCCGATACGCCCAGTGATGGCTATTTGGAAAAATTGGGCTTTCCGGGTCAATTCCCCTACACACGGGGTGTCCATGCCAATATGTACCGGGGAAAGTTGTGGACCAAACGGCAATTCTCAGGGTTTGGTACACCGGAAGAAACAAATGCACGTTACCATTCTTTATTGAGTAAAGGGCAGACCGGCTTATCAGTGGCTTTTGATATGCCCACCCTCATGGGCTATGATCCGGATCATCCATGGTCTAAAGGTGAAGTGGGGAAATGCGGTGTCAGTATTGCATCCATCAAAGATATGGAACGGCTCTTTGAAGGCATAAATCTGGGGGATATATCCGTGTCCCAGACGATCAATGGACCCGCGGTGATTTTATTGGCCTTTTATATTGCTGTGGCTGAGAATCAAGGTGTACCATTAGAAAATTTACGCGGCACTCTTCAGAATGATATCCTGAAAGAATTTATCGCCCAGAAGGAATGGATATTTCCGCCAGAGCCATCCATGCGCGTCATTACAGATATGATGTCTTTTTGCACGGAACACATGCCCCAGTACAACACCATTTCAATTTCAGGGTACCACATCCGGGAAGCGGGCTCAACGGCTGCCCAGGAGTTGGCTTTTACCCTGGCGGACGGATTTACCTACGTGGAATATGCCATGGCGGCAGGACTGGATGTTGATTCATTCGCACCGCGCTTATCCTTCTTTTTCAATTCGCATTTGGATTTCTTTGAAGAAATTGCCAAGTACCGTGCCGCCCGCCGCATTTGGGCCAAACGGATGAAAAATAAATATGGCGCCAAAAACCCCCGTTCATGGAAATTGAGATTCCATACACAAACAGCAGGCTGTTCTCTCACCGCTCAACAACCGGAAAATAATATTGCCCGAACCGGGTTCCAGGCCATGGCGGCGGTTTTGGGCGGCACCCAGTCGCTCCATACCAATTCTATGGATGAAACATTGGCTTTACCCACAGAAAAATCAGCCGAAATTGCACTGCGGACCCAACAGTTGATCGCTTTTGAAACTGGTGTGGCGAACGTCGCCGATCCACTGGGCGGGTCATGGTTTGTGGAATCTTTAACAGACAAAATGGAAGCAGAAGCTGAAAAATATTTTGAAGAAATTGAAAATCTCGGCGGTGTCATACCGGCCATTGAAAAAGGATATTTTCAACGGGAGATCGCCCGCGCCGCATCAGAATACCAACAGAAGATTGATGATAAACAATTGATTCATGTTGGTGTAAATGAGTTTGTAAAGAAGGATGAAGAAATTGACATTCCATTGTT
Source organism: uncultured bacterium (assembly GCA_964343505.1). Lineage (GTDB taxonomy): Bacteria > Fidelibacterota > Marinisomatia > Marinisomatales > TCS55 > TCS55. The sequence goes on along the minus strand of CAYFJU010000048.1, from coordinate 13,264 downwards.
GGAAATCGGTGAAGAAGCTGAAAAACAACAGATGAAAGCTTTAGCCGATCTGAGGGAAGCGCGGGATGAAAATGCCGTTCAACAGGCCCTTAGCCGCATCCAGGAAGCCTGTACCAATGGGGATAACATTATGCCGCACATCATTGAAGCGGCCAAAGGTTATGCTACTATGGGGGAAATTGTGGTGGCGATGAAAGCTGAATTTGGCGAATGGCAGGAAGCAGCCGTCTTTTAAGGGGGACATATGAATAGTAATAAGAAATTTATTCTCATGATTACCGGCGTGATTGCAGTGGTGATCTTTTGGATCGGTTGGGTGTCGTCTAATCCGGCTGATGAAAAAGCCATGGCAACTTTTGTATCCGTGGAAAAACTCATCAACGATAATATCAATCGCCGAACGAAGTTAGGCGGTTTGGTCAAGGATGGTTCAATCGTCATTTCTGAAACCAATTACCTGGATTGTACCTTCATCCTGAAAGAAGGGCACCAGGAATTGGATGTGAAGTTTGGCCGCACCCGCCCGGACTTGTTTAAAGACGGGGCAGAGGTGATTGTTACCGGTCAATATTTAAACGGTATTTTTTACGCCGATGAATTACAGACTAAATGTGCTTCTCGCTACGAAGGTGATCTGCGGGACGAAACCAGTTATAACTTAACCGAAATCGACACATGACCCCCATTGCCGGCGGTGTGGCTCTGAACCTGGCCTTCGGGTTCGGCCTGCTCACTGTCATTTCCCTGATCTTCTATACCCGTAATGGTGACCAGCGCCTGTTCCTTGCCGGTCAGCGCTTGGCCTTAGGAATTTCCTTTTTTGTTTTTCTGGCCACTTTTATTCTCTGTTACCAGCTCTTGATCAGCAATTTTGATGTTGATTATGTGGCCCGCTATACCAGCCTGGAAACACCGATCATGTATAAAGTATCAGCGCTTTGGGCGGGGCAGTCTGGTTCGCTGTTATTCTGGTTATTTATTTTATCCATTTATGCCACTGTTGTTATTCTACAGAACCAGCGCAAACATCATGGACTGATGCCCTGGGTGATCATTACGTTGGCTATCGTTCAAATGTTTTTCCTTGTCCTGACGAATTTTGTGACCAATCCTTTTAAACCTACCGAAGCGGATTTTATTGTCGCCAATGGAAACGGGCTGAATCCCTTGCTGCAAAATTTGACTATGGCCATCCACCCACCGACACTTTATCTGGGTTATGTGGGCTTTTCGGTTCCCTTTGGATTCGCCATTTCTGCGCTGATGAACCGCGATACCAGTCCCTTGTGGATCCAAAGCATTCGGCGCTGGACCCTGGTGGCATGGTTATTCTTAAGTGTAGGTATTATCCTCGGCGGATGGTGGGCCTACCAGGAATTGGGTTGGGGCGGATACTGGGCCTGGGACCCGGTGGAAAATGCCAGTTTTATGCCCTGGCTGACGGCCACGGCTTTTGTCCATTCCATTATTATTCAAGAGAAAAAGGACATGTTGCGGGTGTGGAACATGGTCCTGATCATTCTCACATTTACACTATGCATTTTCGGTACATTCCTGACCCGCTCCGGTGTCATGAGTTCGGTACACTCATTCACCGCTTCTTCGTTGGGCCCCATCTTTTTGACTTTCGTATTTTTTATCATAGTGGCGTCATTCGGCATCATGTACACCCGTATGAACGACCTGCGCTCGCCAAGGAAAATGGAATCCTTCACTTCCCGGGAGAGCGGATTCCTATTCAATAACATGGTATTCGTGGTCATGTGTTTTGCTGTTTTTTGGGGCACCCTTTTTCCGGTGATTTCCGAAGCAGTTCGGGGGACCAAGATCACCGTCGGCCCGCCTTTTTTTAACCAAATCAATATTCCCATCGGACTGATCCTATTGGCCCTGACCGGTATCGGTCCGCTTCTGGCCTGGCGCAAGACGGGGAAGAAAAGCCTGTTGCGGAATTTTACTTTCCCGGTCCTGATTGGGTTAACTGCAGCGATTTTATTTTGGATCATTGGGTTTGATGGCAATGTGATTGTTGCGTTTAGTTTATGCGCTTTTGTTACGGCGGCGATTTTAACAGAATTCACCCGCGGCATCCGGGCCCGGACGAATAAATTTAATGAATCACCGGTTACCGCACTCAGACATATGGTCAGAAAAAACCGCTCCCGCTACGGGGGATACGTGGTGCATTTGGGGATTGTACTCATGTTCGTGGGATTCACGGGCCACGCTTTCGACCAGGAAAAAGAATTCAGTTTAAAAGTGGGAGATAAGGACCATGTCGCCGGATATGAATTTGAATTGGTTAAACTGTCAGAAGCGGAACGGCCCAACCATTATGCCTGGATTTCTGACCTGCGGGTGACGAAACATCAAGGTGAATTCGTCACCAATCTCCATCCGGAAAAACGGGTCTATTTCCACCGCAACCCGGATCCCAATCGGCGCCAGCCCCACAGTGAACTGGATATCCATTCCACCCTGAATCAGGATATTTATTCTGTCTTTTCTGCGGTGGACAACGAAAATGGTGTCGCTTTTATTAAAATTATGGTAAATCCGCTGGTGCGCTGGGTATGGATCGGCGGGTATATCCTTGTTTTTGGAACTGTCATCGCCTTGTGGCCCCGCAAGAATTCATGATGGATTTTATCCGAGACTACGGCCTGATTTTGATTTTCTTCATTCTGCCGGTCATTTTCGTCCTTCAGCCCCTATTTTTACCTCACTTGGGCAAACCGGAGGAAGAAGTCGACGATAGCGCCCTAAAGCGGAAAAAACTGTTACTTTACCGCCAAATTAAAGAATTGGAAATGGAATTCGAAATTGGCAATATAAATGAGGTAGATTTCCATGAAAGCCGGTCGGCTCTGAAACAGGAAGTTTCAGAGGTTATGGCCAAACTGAATTCAAAATAAAGCAACACAATGCTTTCTGTTTCAAATATATCCAAATCCTTTAACCACCGTCCTGTTTTGCGCGATGTTTCCTTCACGCTAAAGGCGGGTGAGACGGTCGTGATCATGGGTAAGAATGGGGCCGGGAAATCGACCTTATTACGCATCATGGCGCGTATCATGGCTTGTGACGGCGGTGAAATTTCATTTCAAAATGCTGATCTGTTAAAGGGCCTGCCACCTACACGGAAAAAATTATTGTACTTAGGTCATAGCCCGGCCATGTACACGGCGCTGTCCGCTGTTGACAATCTAAAATTGGCCATGGATTTGCGTGGAACACCTGTCGATGAATCCACCGTTAGAACCCAATTGGATCATTTTGGATTACGGGGACAAGCCGACGACCCCATTTCCATTTATTCACAGGGTATGCTTCAGCGCTTAAAACTGACCTATGGCGAACTGGCGGACTGGGATTTGCTCCTAATTGATGAACCATTCGCTGGGTTGGACCAGGAGGGGCATGACAGGATGGCATCCGCCTTGCAGCGCTGGCAAGCAGCCGGGAAATCCATGTGCCTGGTGCTCCATAACAAAGAACGGGCCGAAAAATATGGAGACCGCATTCTTCACTTAAGCAATGGAAGGATTGAAGCAGCCTGATGTTCTTGACCCTGCTTAGAAAAGAATTATTCGTTGAATTCCATTCCCGGGAAGTGACCCTTTCCATGATTGTTTTTGGTTTAGCCATCATATTGACTTTTGCCTTTTCATCCAATGTCTCACCGGTGATTGTGGCCAATTACGCCCCGGGAATGTTCTGGATCATGGTACTGTTTGTGGCCGTGCTTGGGGTGCACCGCTCCTTTGCCTATGAAAAGGAATTCGACGCATTTTCGCTGCTGATCAGCGCACCCATTGACCGCGGACTGATATTCTTATCCAAATGGATCAGTGGATTCCTATTTTTAACGCTTATGGAAGTATTGATCCTAATCCCGTTTTTTAAATTTTTATTGATTGATTTTCCGACTAAACCTTGGCTGGCAATTGGAACAACATTATTGATCAATTTAGCGATTATGGCTGTGGCCAGTTTGGTTTCGGGTATCGCAATGCGGGCCCGTTTGAGTGAAGTACTTCTGCCGGTCTTATTATTTCCCCTGGTTTCACCAGTCATCATTGCCGCCACTAAAATATCTGCCGCTATCATAGTGGGCGATCCATATAAATTATGGCAAATTTGGTTATTAATCATCCTGACAGTAATTGTAATTTTCGGGCTGGTCGGATACACATTATTCGACTTTATCACGGAAGAATAATGAACCCATTTTTTCAAAATAAAACCAACCGTGTTTGGTTTCTGTTGATGGCAGGTCTGATGCTGTTCAATGTATGGAATGTTATTGCCAACACTCCCATGGTGCCGGACCAGCATTGGGCGCAAAAAATCTTCTACGTCCATGTGCCTTCGGCCTGGGTCGGTTTTTTATCCTATTTAGTAGTGATGATTGCGGGGATTATGTTTTTCGTCAAAGGGGACGATCAGTGGGATGATGTGGGTTTGGCCGCCGCCGAACTTGGCACCGTCTTTATGGCCCTGGTCTTGATCACCGGTCCCATTTGGGCCACACCCATTTGGGGACAGCCGTGGATCTGGGAACCGCGCCTGACCACAACCCTGATCCTGTTTTTAATCTATATCGGCTATTTTATGATGCGGACCTTTGGCGGTCATGCTGAACGGGTGAAACGCTACGCCGCTGCCTTAGGTATTATCGCTTTTGTGGATGTACCCATTATTTTTGTTTCCGTCAAATTTTGGGCGCCGGAAATACAATCCCACCCCCAAGTGGAAATGGCCCAGCAGCCGCCAGGAATTTTAGTACCGTTTTTATTATCCTTGGGCATTTTTACCCTGTTTTATACCTTAATGCTCAAATACAGAATTCATGTGATACGTATCAATAACAGGATGGTGGCTGATGTATAATTTCTTTGGGTACTTTCTGGCCGTCTATTTGATCGTATTTGGAACCATTGCAGCATGGTTCTTCATCCAATTTCGTTCAGAGAGTCGCTTACTGAACAAAAAACAACCAAAAAACTCGGGATAAGGAGTCGTTTAAATGGAACGTAAAATCGTCCATGTCGTAGGGACGGGAACCATTGGTGAACCGTTGATTGGATTGCTGTGTGATTATCGCGATCAACTTGGGATCGACGAAATCACTTTTAATAAAAATTCTCCCCTGCGCAGTGATCGTTCAAAAGTCATTGATTTGTTAAAAAGAGGCGCACGCTTAGCCGTAAGTGAAGACCGCGTTGAGGGCTTTAAAGAATTGGGTATGGATCCTGAATTGGAAACGGAAGAAGCCATTAGTCGTGCTTCCGTCGTGATTGACTGTACGCCATCCGGTGTCGGTCATCAGAATAAGGAAAAGTATTACCATAAATTTGATGATAAGGTAAAAGGGTTTATGGCCCAGGGCAGTGAAGATGGTTTCGGTATAAAGTATGCCCGCGGTATCAATGATTCTGTTTTGAAAAATGGTGAAAATCAATTTGTCCAAGTGGTATCCTGCAATACCCATAATATCTCATGCATTACAAACACACTGACACTGGATGGCCATGGTCCTGAAAATCTGAAGGAAGGCCGATTTGTATGTGTCCGTCGCGCCAATGACACCAGCCAGGCCGGTAGTTTTATCCCCGCACCGGCCGTAGGCGGCCATAATGATGAAATGTTCGGTTCACACCATGCCAAGGATGCTTCAGAACTGTTTTCCACACTCGGTTATGAATTGAATTTATTTTCATCCGCTATGAAAGTGAACAGTCAATACATGCATGTATTATGGTTTGCCCTGAAAGCAAAAGAACCCACCAATCTGAATGAGGTGAAAGACCGCCTGGTAGCCAATGATTTGGTAGCCATGACGACTAAAAATATGACCAGTACGGTATATTCGTTCGGCCGGGATCATGGTCATTTTGGTCGCATTCTGAATCAAACCGTTGTGGTAGAACAATCCCTGCATGTGAGAAATGATCATGAAATCTACGGATTCTGTTTTACACCCCAGGATGGCAACTCAATCCTGAGCAGTATATCAGCAGCGGAACGGTTCCTCTATCCCCATTCATATGAGGATAAAATTCAATGCCTTAATGAACTCTTTTTCGAGGAAATTTGAACTTAAAGGTTGAGACGGTCGTCACCGGCCCGTTTCGAGAAAACAGTTACATTGCCTGGTACTCCGGTGGACCGGATGCAGTGCTGGTTGACCCCGGTGATGACGATCAGTTAATTATTCAGGCGCTCGAGACCCATGGTTTGGTTCCAATTGCTATTATCAATACCCACGCTCATTTGGATCATATTGGCGCGGTCCATTCCCTGAAAGAAAAATACGGCATTCCATTTTTTCTCCACGAGGATGAAAAAATCATTCTTGATACCTACGAAGCAACATGCCGGATGTTTGGCATGCCAATCAAAAAAACACCTGCGGTGGATACATGGTTTAAGGATGAAACTGAAATATCAATCGGCGCCTTTCAGTTTAATACAGTAAATACACCGGGCCATACGCCCGGGGGTACCTGCCTGGAAATTGATAACCACATTTTTGTGGGGGATACACTGTTTCGCGGCAGTGTGGGACGTACCGATTTGCCCGGTGGCAATTGGACAACTTTGGAGTCATCCCTGGTGCATTTAATGAATTCAGTCGCCCACGACCGCATAGTCCATTCGGGGCACGGACCCGACACAACATTAGAAATTGAAATAAGAGAAAACCCCTTTTTAATTCCCTTGAAAGAAAAGGTAAATTGTAGGCTATGAAAGTTATAGATTTCCTCGAACAAGCGAATGAAACGCTGTATAGTTACGAAATTATTCCGCCCAATCGCGGTGGTTCAATTGATCGTATTTTTAACTTGGTTGAAGAGCTAATGCCCTTTGATCCGCCCTTCATTGATCTCACCAGCCGCTCCGCTGAAGTATATTATGAAGATGCCGGTAACGGGAAAATGATCCGTTATATCCGCCGCAAACGGCCGGGAACGATTGGCATCAGCGCTGCCATTAAAAATAGATTTAATGTGGAGACAGTGCCTCATATCCTATGCCGGGGTTTCACGCGGGAAGAAACCGAGGATGCCCTGATTGAATTGAATTACTTAGGCATCAATAATGTCTTGGCCGTCCGGGGCGATGAACTGCGCAAAGATCCGCCTGAGGCACCGGGGAAAACACGCAATAAATACGCCTCTGATTTGGTCAGCCAAATTAAAGACATGAATGCCGGGAATTACCTTGAAGAACTGCTGGATGCTTCATCGACTGATTTTTGTATCGGAGCTGGTGGTTATCCTGAAAAACATTTTGAAGCGCCCAATATGGCTACCGATATCAAATACTTGAAAGCCAAGGTGGATGCAGGCGCGGAGTATGTGGTGACGCAAATGTTCTATGATAATAAAACATACTTTAAGTTCGTCGAAGCATGCCGTGCCGCCGGAATTGATGTGCCGATTATTCCGGGCTTGAAAATTCTCTCCACTGAAGCCCATTTAAGGGTCATTCCGAAGAATTTTTATGTAGATATCCCCGAAGAATTATCGAACCAGGTGGTCGGGCAGCCCAAGAAGGAAATCCAGCGCGTCGGACTGGAATGGGCCATGAACCAGGTCCAGGAATTGGTGGAAGCCAAAGTTCCTTGTGTCCATTTTTATATTATGTCCTCCGCCAAAGCAGTGGCCAAAGTTGTCTCCCAATTCAAATAGGAGATAATCCAATCAAACCAACCCTGACAATCGACAGTTTTCAGCGGGAATTCGTTTCCGTCATTCCGGCTGGAGACTCACACCGGTTATTGGTGGCCGTTTCCGGAGGTCTGGATTCGGTTGCTTTACTTCATCTTGCAGCCCAGCTAAGATCAGAAATCCATATGAATATTTTTGCTGTCCATATAAACCACGGTTTGCGGGAGGCATCGGATGCGGAAGAAAAGTTTGTAGGTGATTTATGTGATGAATTAAAGGTACCTTTAGCCGTTTATCATGCTAAACCGGATTTTCGTCCTGGTGAAAGTATGGAAATGTGGGCCCGCCGCATTCGCCAGAATGCTTTTGATTCAGGCCGGCGAGAATTTGATTGTGATTTTATTTTAACCGCACACCATGCCAACGATAACCTGGAAACGATTTTGATGCATTTAGACGACAGTTGTGGTATTGGGGGGCTGCGGGGCATCCCGAAACAGAATGGGGTAATCATCCGGCCCTTGTTAAGATTCAGCCGAAATGATATTCGGGGTTATGTTCGCGACCATGGTTTGAGATATATGGAAGATGAATCAAATGCGGATGTTGGGATTAAACGAAATTATGTCCGCCATAAGGTTGTACAGCCATGGTCTGAGCAAGCCAAGGATTTGGTAGCCCGATTTACAGAATTATCCCAAGAAGCGGCTATCGCGGTTGACCGGATGAATACTGTAATCTCAAAACTTGCTGATCAAGTTGAGGCTCGTGAGGATCAAAAAATTATTCATGATGATTTAGTCAAATCCTTATCAATCAATCAAATGGTCCGGTTGGTTAAATGTATTATAGGGCAAACAGGCATCTCCTGGCGGCGGCATCGATGGGAAGAATTGAGCCGGTGGCTCAATTTTCCCCAAATTGGTTCAAAACTCAATTTAAACGATCAATGGACTATCTTGCGGGACAGGGATTCTTGGATCCTGACAAATGAAACTACCCAGCCTGTTGACCTTTCAATTGAAAAAGCAGGACGATATAATGCCCATGGTTTCAACCTTTCACTCAAGAATATTGAAGCACCGCAAGTAGATAAAAATCCCCAGCGGGAAGTGATTGACGCCAGTGTAATCAAGTGGAAAAGATTAAACCTCCGGTCCTGGCGGAATGGGGACACCTTTCAACCTCTGGGCATGGCGGGCCATAAAAAAGTCAGTGACCTATTGGTGGATGGAAAAGTGGACCGGTTTACCAAAGAAAAGCAATTGGTCTTAACGGCCGATGATGAAATTATTTGGGTCTGCGGCCGACGGCTGAGTGAGAGAGCAAAAGTGACCAATTCAACAACGGAATTTTTGGAACTTTATTTGGAACAGGGGGTAGGACAGCAATGGGCGTAGGCAGAGAAAACTTAACCGAAATGATTTCAGAAACCCAAGTTCAAAACCGGGTCAATGAAATCGCTTCTAATATATCCCAAACTTACGACGGTGAAGCTCCGATCCTGATTGGTATATTAAACGGCAGTTTCATATTCTGCGCTGACCTCATGCGCGCCATGGACATCGATTGTGAAATCGATTTCATTAAAGTGTCCAGCTATGCTGGTACCGAATCCAAAGGGACGGTTCGTCTGCGAAAGGACATCTCAGCTGATATTACGGACCGCCACGTGATCATTGTGGAAGATATCATTGATTCGGGCTTGACGATCAAATTTATCCGCGACAGGATGCGCGAAGCGGGCCCAAAATCTGTGGCGATCGTGACGCTGTTAATGAAGCCGGAGATTGCCAAACTGGATTTTGACATTGATTGGGTAGGGTTTGAAATTCCGCCTGATTTCGTCGTAGGATATGGCTTGGATTATGACCAGAAATTAAGGAATTTAAAGGGGGTTTACCGCCTCGAAGAAAATGAGAGTGAGTAACGTGAATTCTAAAAAACAAAATAGACCAAAAAATAACCGACCTCAGGGGCCCAATAAAGTGCCCCAAAACAAGAATAAAGGTCAAAAAGGCAACGACCAGTTTCAATGGAAACGGGCGGGGAAAACCAGCCTGGTATGGGTACTGATCATTATATCGGCTGTCTTTTTATCCAATTTGTTCACGAACCAGGGCGCCGATGAAGTGGAAATCCAATATTCGGAATACCGCTCTTTTCTGACCGATGGCCTGATTGCTAAAGCGCGACTGATCGATGAGGTCTTCCACGGTGAATTATCTGAAACACAGACTGTATTGAATGCTGCCGGTGTTTCCCAGGAAGTGGTCAAGTTCCGCTTGAAACTGCCTTTTGTGGACCGCGAAGTGATGAATGAATGGGACCAGTATAAAGTGGATTATACCTTTATGCAGAAATCCATTGACTGGACCGGCTATTTCCTGAATATCCTGCCGTGGATTGCCATCCTGGCATTTTGGATATTCCTCATGCGCCGCATGCAGGGCGGTGGTGGCGGCATGAAATCCATCTTCAATTTTGGCAAAAGCCGCGCCAAGGTGTGGACCTCGGACATGCCCAAAGTCACTTTCAACGATGTAGCGGGAATTGTAGAAGCAAAAGAAGAATTGATGGAAGTGGTGGACTTCCTGAAAAAACCGAAACGCTACCAAAAATTGGGCGCCAAAATTCCACGCGGCGTTCTATTAGTGGGCCCTCCGGGGACAGGTAAAACACTCCTGGCCCGGGCCGTGGCGGGGGAAGCGAATGTGGCTTTCTTCAGCCTCAGCGGGGCGGATTTTGTGGAAATGTTCGTCGGTGTGGGAGCCTCCCGTGTGAGAGACCTGTTTGACCAGGGCAAACGCAATCAGCCTTGTATCATTTTTATTGATGAGTTGGATGCTGTAGGCCGCCAGCGCGGCGCTGGTTTAGGTGGTGGTCATGACGAACGTGAACAAACTTTAAATGCGCTGCTGGTGGAAATGGACGGATTTGAAGCCAACGAAGATATTATCCTTATGGCCGCTACCAACCGCCCTGATGTTTTGGACTCGGCCCTCTTGCGTCCCGGCCGATTTGACCGTCAGATCGTGGTGGATGTACCGGATCTGAAAGGACGTCTCGGTATCCTGAAAGTACACACCAAGAAAATTGTCATGAACAAGAAGAAGGTGAAACTGGAAGCCATTGCCAAAGGTACGCCGGGTATGGTGGGGGCGGACCTTGAAAATATCGTCAATGAAGCAGCCCTTTTAGCAGCACGGAAGAAGAAACGCTCCGTGGATATGACTGACTTTGAAGAAGCGAAAGACAAGGTGATGATGGGCGTTCAGCGGAAAAGTGTGGTCCTTTCGGAAGAAGAGAAGAAAACCACAGCCTATCATGAAGCAGGGCATACGCTGGTGGCAGCGCGGACGAAGGGCGCTGATCCGGTTCACAAAGTGACCATTATCCCCAGGGGACGGGCATTGGGTGTTACCATGCAACTGCCTATTGATGAAAAACATGGCTATACCAGGGAATATATCGAAGGACGCTTAGCCATTTTAATGGGGGGCCGTGCGGCAGAAGAATTGATCTTCAATGAACTGACTACCGGCGCGGGGAATGATATTGAACAAGCAACCCAAATCGCCCGGAAAATGGTCTGTGAATGGGGTATGAGTGATATCCTTGGACCCATGACATTCGGCAAGAAAAATGAAGAAATCTTCCTCGGTCGTGAAATTCAAAGCCACCGGGACTATTCTGAAGTGACGGCGCGGATGATTGATGAAGAAGTGGTGCGGATCGTGCGCAAGGCCCAGGCTACAGCCCACGGTATTTTGGAAGAAAATATGGAACAGCTTCATAACCTCTCCAAGGCCTTGCTGGAACATGAAACCATTGACGGGGATGAAGTGGTGGCGGTGATGGAAGGGAAGCAAATCAGGCGCTCCAAAAACGGGTCAGCGAAGAAACCGCGGAAAAGACGGCCGAGACGTAAACCGCAGAAAAAGCAGAATCCAAATACTGAATAATTTTGGAGTGCATCAACTGTGTTGATGCATGGATTGACTCAGTCAATCCACATAAATGAATTTATTCAGGACCTTTTTAAGAAGTTTACTAATTCTTGGAGGATTAGTAAACTTTAGGCGTAAAAACATTAAAAGCCCTCTATTGTAGTAAAACGCAGATAGAGGGCTTATTTATTATTTTTCCACTTTTCGTAGATGGCTAATTGTTCTTCAATTTCCTCATCAGAAACATCGGTGGCTTTCTTTTGATGCCACATCCAATTCAAAATAGGTAGCGGTATAAATAGAATTGAAACAAATCCCATTATCATATACCATTGTGATCCCCCAAAAATCAAAGGTATAGCGGCGTTATAAACAAAAAACAAAGAAAAAATGAATGCGCCAATTTTCCCCTTTTTGCCTTCATTTTTCAGTGCCTTTTTAATCCCTGCTTTGGTGGGGTTCTGAAAATCATCCCAGCCCAAGACGCGGCCGATTTTCTTGTGTTTTAAGAGGGGGTTCAGATTTGACATTTTAAGATCATAAAATTAGCTTTTGGGATATTACTTCATTTTTTAGGAATTGTCAATACGGTGAAGACCGTATTTTGCATATGGGGTATATACCGTATAAAATGAGACCCTCATTTCGTCTCCCATATAATTTTGAAAACAGGGAAGACTTCTATAAATGAAAGGCCACCAACCCAAATGACCCAAACTTCTTCGGCCGTAATTCCATTCCTTATATTATTATGAATGATCATAACCAATGCAAAAAAGGTAAACCTCATAATATTATAAGAATCACTTTTTGATTTTGATAAAACCTGTAACTCGCGTTCATCCATTTTTACCGGAATGAGGATGCCCAATTTCCCGAAACGATTGGATTTATAGATAATGGTCCAAATTACGTAACATAAAAAAGGTACTACAGTAGCAATATAGTAATTACTGTAGGAGCCAAAACCGAAGAGATAGAACCACACAGCGGAAAGAATTGCTGATATAATGATAAATATTCTACGAGTAGACTGTGATAGTTGATTATCCATGATAGACTCCTGGTTTATATCATTTATTTTCCCGTTTTAATATGTCAGACAATGACTCAAACGGTTGATCGGAAAAAATGGCTTCCATCGGCAGATCGAAATAACGGCAGATCTTAAAAGCCAGTTTCATGCTGGGGTTGTATTCACCCCGTTCCAGGTAGCCGATGGTTTGGAAATTGACCCCCACAGCCCCGGCCAAAGCTTGTCGGCTGATCCCTTTTTCCTGCCGCAAAAGCCTGATTCTGTTAAATATCTTTTCTGGCATAGCTACTGTAATGTTATTATATAATATTGTATATATACAACATTTTATTATTTATTCATTTTACGGGCAGTTTTTTAATTGTTGTTTTCGGTAATTACCATTACATTTACAAAGAATTGTTTAAATAACGACCAAATGTAATGGTAATGATATGCGAATATTAAAACGAACAAAAAAGGGACAGGATTATTTCTACCTTCAGCATTCCTTCCGGCGTGAGGGAGAGGTGATCACACGTGAGAAATATATCGGCAGGGTAATCCCAAAAGATATTAAGCGCATTAAATGGGAATTCAAACAAGCGATTCAGCCGGAATTG
>CAYFJU010000047.1:0-25065 GCA_964343505.1 uncultured bacterium | reverse complement strand
CCAAATTATGCTGAAAATCTTTCAAAATAACCCGCTCAACTAGTCATGACCCTAATTCAATTTATGAAGATAACCATTAACACCGGTGATTCAGTTCCCGTATTCACACAGATCATAGTGGAGATCAAAAAGGCCGTTGCCAGTGGTGACCTACGGCCGGGGACTGCTTTGCCCTCCATACGGCAGCTTGCCAACGACCTGGAACTGAACCACAACACGGTGGCCAAAGCCTACAAACTGCTCGTTCGGGATTCGGTCATTCAATCGAAAGGTTATCGGGGGACATTCATTCATCCGGATGCGAAAGAAAACTGTGATGTGGACCTGAATGCATCGGTCACATCCTTGTTAAGTCAAACCATTAAAACATTGAGAGAATCGGGCGCTACTGATTCCGAGATCCGCATTGCATTTAACGATGTGATGAAAAACAATTGAGGAGATTACCATGAATACAACTCATATCGACTTATTATTTTATACCGTTCTATTCAGCCAAATCATGCTGCTGTCTTTTTTCATTCCGAAAAACAGACTGAATCGGATCTATACTATTTTTGAAAAATATCCCCCTGATGAATTTCCAAAGCTGTACCCAGAGTCTAAGGAGAAATACCAGAGAGCGGCCCAATCCTATCAATGGATGAACCATTTTATCGTGTTGGCAGGGATTGGGTTAATTGTTTGGTTTTATGTGACTCCGCGAAGCGGTGATTGGGATCGCGTCTTCGTATTTTGGTATTTCATGCTGCAGTTTTTCCCTATCCTCCTTTTTGAAATATGGACAAATAAATACCACAAAGCCATGCGCCTTCTGAATACCAATGTGCAAAAGGAAGCCACCCTTCAACCCAGACGGTTGACGGATTTTATTTCTAAGGGGTTAATCGGAATGGCGGTGGCGATCTATATCATCTTTGTAGCCTTCATAGCTTACATTGACCAGTTCAATTATCCATGGTTTGGTGGTTATACGAATGTGGCCATCATTACAGGGGCATATTTATTTTTCGGTGTGTTGATTCTTCGTGCCCTGTATGGCAAAGTGAAAAACCCCCATCAATCCTATGAGGATCGGCAGGCGGATCTGCAACTGATGATAAAACAGGTCTTTTTGGTCAGCATAGCCGTGACGCTCTACGCCATGATGCAGATCTCACTGAAGGCCTTTGACATCGGTCATCTGGATCGAATTACCATTTCCTTGTATTTTCATATCCTTGGACTCATCTCACTAAAAATTCCCCAATTGAATAAAATCAATTTTGATGTTTATAAAGAGGATCCTGTTTTCAAATAGCCTTCAACCTAAAATAGCCCGGCATATTACTAACGTATATACAGCTCACAGTATGAATACCCGCCGTTCTTGCCAGACACGATTACAATTCGGTAATGCTGATAAAGCGCGGAAGCTTTAAATTTTGTGCACTCTATTTATTACGATTAATTTCAACCGAATAAAAATATGGAGAAATATGAGATGGAAAAATATCCGGTATCTTTAAGTATCGATTACGCAGACAAGTCCAATCGGGTAACAGTATTATTCCGGTTACTTCTTGCCATTCCAATTTTAATTATACTGGCTCTACTATCATATTATGGCTACGATAACGAAGAAGCAGCTAACAAATCTTATTGGGTTGGAATTGTATTTTTACCCACCCTTTTAATGATCCTCTTTAGAAAAAAATATCCTAAATGGTGGTTTGATTGGAATTTAGCCCTGACAAAATTTATTTATCGTGTCGAATGCTATATGTTATTATTATGCGATGCATATCCCTCAACCGATGAAGAGCAAGCAGTCCAAATAGACATTCCATATCCTGATGTTGAAAAAGAACTCAATCGATGGATGCCCCTTATAAAGTGGTTGTTGGTCTTGCCTCATGTATTTGTACTTTTTTTTCTGCTTATCGGAGTCCTAGTCTGTACGATCCTGGCCTGGTTTATTATTCTGTTAACGGGGCAGTATCCAAGGCGCATGTTTGAATTTGTCGTTGGGTTCTTGCGGTGGGTATTGAGAGTATATGCTTACGCTTTCTTATTAACGACGGATAAATACCCCCCATTTCGGCTCAGTGAATAATATGATTAAGTCTGGACCGCATAACAAAAAAATTGAACTGACTAAAAACGACTGAGCGTAATTTTCAGGTTCGGTAATTCGCACAAAGTTTTTCTAATTTTGAAGGATAGTACACCGCAGTTTTTGGCACTCCATTTTGCGGTTATGCTGGTTTCTTCATTCGTTAAGTTTTCTAAACAGAGCACCCAAATTAATCACAAAACAATAGGAAAATATTATGACCAAGGGTAAGCATCTCTTCTTATACGAAGAGATTATACTTTTAGCATTGCACGACGAGGAAGGCACCCTTGCCACCGGGTTCACTGAGCAGATGGTTGCAGGCGCCATTTTGGCTGAGTTATTGCTCAACAACCGCATTGCGGTGGAAGCTACGCGCAAACAGTTGGTCGATCTCCACAACAAGCAGCCGACCGGAGACCCGATTATCGATGCGTGTTTGCAAAGAATGGCAGCGTATAAGCGGCGGGCATCTTTGCAAACCTGGGTATCTCGATTGGCCGGGATAAAAAACCTCAGGCATAAAGTCGCCCGGCAGCTTTGTGATCAAAACATCCTCCGCGCTGACGAGGACAAGGTCCTGTTTATCTTCAAGAGACGGGTTTATCCCGAGATAGACCCTTTACCGGAGCAGCAAATTATTAATCGACTGAGGACGGCAATATTCACGGAGTGCGACCAGCTGGATCCGCGAACAGTCGTGTTAATTTCCTTGGCCAATGGTTCGGACTTGTTGAGTCAGACATTCGGGCGAAAAAAAGTCAAAACTCGGAAGAAACGGATTGAACAAATCATAAATGGTGAGTTGACTGGCAAAGCAACAAAAGAGGTCATCACAGCTTGTCAAACAGCCGTGATGGTCGCCGCCGTAATGCCCATGATAATTTCGACGACTATTAATAATTGATCCCTTGGATTGCCCCGATATGGGAAACGAAGCAACAACCCCAAACTTGCACCTGACGGTTGCCTCAAGCACCCGATAGTAAAGCTCAAAACGGTTAGACCACATTAACTTTAAATAAAGGAGTTTCTATGCTGCCAAAACTAAAGGGGTTCGATCATGTTCATGTGTATGTATCAAATAGAGAAGAAGCGGCAGATTGGTATCAACGGATTCTAGGTTTTAAGGTAGTTGAATCACTTGCTTTCTGGGCGGATGAGGATAATGGACCTCTAACGATAGAAGACCCAACTGGAAAAATACACATTACACTTTTCAACAGTGATAATTTTACCCCCTCGACAGGCATCGCTTTTGGTGCAGATGGGCAGGAATTTTTTGAATGGAAATCATATCTTGAAAAACAAAATATCCTATTGCGATGTACCGACCATAAAGTTGCGTGGTCTGTGTATTTCAAGGATTTGGACGGTAACACACACGAGATTACTACATATCAATACGATTATGTATCCAAACAACTGAAGGCAGTCTAGGCCTGACAAAACGCTAAACTCAGATTACTAAAATTTGAAGGGAATTAATATGCAGTTTTCAATAATTGACTTTTTTATTGGCTTTACCTTGCTAAACGGAATGGCGCATATTGTGATCGGAAGTGTTAAGGTTCGATTTTTTGCGTTATTTGGATTTAGCGATTTTGCAAACTTCTGTTATGGTTTGTTAAATGTTACAGTTGCATTGATACTCTTTCAAATTCAATACGGCTTAGATTCAATTACAAATCACGGGATTGTGTCGGGTTCACTTTTAATGATAATTATCTATTTGGGTACTGGCAGGATTTTCTATAATAAATTCAAAAAATCGTAGCATAAGTCTTGCCAACTGCTATTCCACCCAGCAGGATGATGGTGAGTTCAGCCCTGGGGATCGGCGGATGTAAATATTAATGGATCATCCTATTTGCATGATGGGCGCAAAAACCAGATTTCATTATTCACATCTTTGAACTTACGTGTACTCAAAGGATTGAGTGTGAATTTCTATGGATCCTATTCCAGGATTCGGGATCAACTCAATTTAGCCAGCGGCGATTTACTGGATGAAGAAGTGCTTCTAAGACGGAAAGAATTGGCCACCCAGTATTCCTATTTTTCCGGAATCAGTTTATCCTACACGTTCGGCTCAAATTATAACAATGTGGTAAATCCAAGGTTTGGTGGCGGTGGCAGGACCATCATGATTATGAATTAAAATGAATGGATTTTATGGAGGTTCGAGTTTATCGGGACCTCTCTATTTAACATATATCTGAAACATTCCCCGTTAATTGTCGTAAATTGGTTCAAAATCTTCCCGACAACCAGGGAAGTCCAATCTAATGAAAAAGCAATCCACAATTTTTTGCTTATGCCTCCTCCTCTCGATGCCATTGCGAGGTAAAACATCCAATACTTCATTTGACTTCGATCAGTATGAAGTCGCTACTAATTTAGAGTCGGAGACCCTCATATTAACGGGGCATTTCATCAATAGCAATATGATGGATATTGCCATCATCCATCGAGACACATTGGATATCCTTCATTTAAATATTTATCAATTTCAATCCGGGGAATGGAAAAATGGAATAAAGACCACTCTTGACCCAACTACCCTATTCGTGGATGTAGCCACGATCAATGGAAAAGAACGACTCGTGACCTATGCTGACGGACAATTGAACTGGTTCGATCCAAAAATAAATCAATCGACACCACTATTATCAATCCCATTTGATTTCAGAACCGATTCAAAAAAGAATATACCTCAAGCAAGCATTACCCACGACTTGAATGATGACGGTCAGGATGATATCATTGCACCGGCTGTGGACGGATTTTGGGTGGCCACTCAATTGGCCACTGGCACATTTTCAGAACCAATAAAAATCGGTCCGCCGGAGCCATTTTATAACCAAAGCACTTTCGACGATGAACGAGATTATGGTGAAGTGGGGATAAATCCCTTGACCACAGCTTGGTATCTAAGCCGTGTCCACAATTTCGATTATAACCGGGATGGACGGAGTGACCTCATATTTTGGAATGAAGACCATTTTGATGTGTATGCTCAAAATGATGATGGTACTTTTTCAATTGAGCCCATATCCTTTAACACGGATGTCCACTTTGATTCTGATGGTACTTATTCCATCGTATTTAGCTTTCATGAAGCGAACACATTTTCACTCATTTTTGGTACTCGGAAGTCCACCAACTATACCGTTCTCCATTCCATCCAGGATATGAATGGGGATGGAATCTCCGATATGGTTACCCATTCTTTAACGGGCCGCAGCGTATTTAAAATGAAAAGCCGGTATATCGTCCATTTTGGTTCGGCGGACAAAGATAAAATCGTATTTTCAAAAAATCCCGATACGGCTGCCAACTCCCATGGGAAAGCCGGGGCCACACAATCCGGTGGCTACTCCCACCAATGGTTGAAGGATATTGACGGCGACGGCAACACGGATATTATTCGGTACGATGTAAAGATCGGTCTCACGGGAATGCTCAATGTTTTTTTTGGGAGACACCTTACGATTGATTTTGAAACTCACCGAATGGTGGGCGGTCGATTTTTATCAAACCCCAGTGGAAAGAAAAGAATCAAAGCCAATGTGAATATTTATGATGAACATGGGGGCTTTTTTCCCTTCATGCTTCTGGGTGATCTCACAGGTGATGGTTTGCCCGAACTTCTGGTGGCCACAGAAAAGAATAAGGTTCAAATATTTGTGGGTCAACCCGAAATGAATATATTGAATACGGACCCGGTTCAGATGAATATTTTAGTGCCGAGTGTGGAGACAGGAACCTGGCTTAGTGATTTGAACCGAGATGGGAAACAGGATATCCTTATGCATTTCAAGATTAAAGAAAAGGATAGACCTTTTCGTCTTGTTACATTAATTACAAAATAAAGCAGAGACGCATTGCAATGCGTCTCTGCTGCGTCATTTGTTGTGTAGAGACGTAGCATGTTTACCCGCCGATAGGCGTGGGTACGTCTCTACTTATTTTTTTTGTTTACTCTCCGCACCACATAATCAATCATGGCGCCGGCCACATCCACTTTGGATGTTTTTTCAATCCCCTCTAGCCCCGGGGATGAATTCACTTCAAGGATTACCGGCCCGTTATTGGAGCGCATAAAATCCACACCGGCGATGCGTAATCCCAGGATACGGGTTGCATTGACAACCATTTTTCGTTCTTCGGATGTGAGTTTCACTTTTGCCATGGATCCACCCTGGTGAACATTGGAACGGAATTCGCCTTCCGGTGCGCGCCGTTCCATGGCCGCCACCACTTTACGTCCCACCACCATTGCGCGGATATCCCTTCCGCTGGCTTCTTTAATAAATTCCTGGACCAGAATATTGGCATCCAATTGTCGAAAGGCGCTCATGACCGACTCTGCCGCTTTACGGGTCTCAGCCAGCACAACACCCTTTCCTTGCGTACCTTCTAATAATTTCATCACCAGCGGTGTGCTGCCAACTTCGGCGATCATATTTTTGACATCATTAGTATGATGGGCAAATCCTGTGGTGGGCAAGGGAATTCCTGCCCAAGCCAAGATTTGGAGGGAGCGCAATTTATCCCGGGAACGGGAAATGGAATCGGCATCATTGGCCGTGAAAATATTCATCGCTTCGATTTGGCGGACAATGGCGGTACCGTAATAGGTTTTGGATGCACCTATGCGGGGAACAACCGCATCAAAATTGGTGAGTACTTCTCCCCCGGAGATCAGCCGCGGTTTGCTGGCGGTAATATTCATATGGCAGCGGAGATAATTCACCACGCGTATATCATGGCCTCGGACCTCCCCCGCTTCAACCAAACGGCGGGTGGAGTATAAATTGGGGTTCCGGGAGAGAACGATAATATTCATATGTTTTTCATTTCTGCGGGCTTACCGGTCATATAACTCCTCTGGGAATCTACGAAAAATTTTCCTTTCAAAGTTTTTCGTCCAATCAGAACCTGGTAAGCCATTTTCCAACGTTTAGAAAGGGTGAATTCTGTTCGAATGATCCGCCGGCCAACCTTAATGGGCATTTTGACCACATAACGATCCTCGGCCTGTCCAAAGGAATTTCGGATGCGCCGTTTATCCTCTAGTGGTAAACAGAATTTTTGTTTTTCGCTGGTGCGACCTTTTCCGGGATTCACCCAGAACGTAACATGTGGAACGCCATCAATTTCAGTTTCATTCACCCAACTGGCATGGATGGATGAAGTTTGCGCCCCGGTGTCAATTTTGGCTTTTAAAAAGAGGGCCGTCTCGCCCTTGATGGTAATCCACTCCCGCCAGCCAATGATAGTTTTTGTTTTTTTCCTACGCATGAAAATGAAATTATTTGCTCAAAATTTGGGCGGAAATTTATTCCAATCTTTAGGTGATTTTATAAATAAAAAGTCAGGATTTGTATAATGTAGAGACGTCCGCCAGCCGGCGGACGTCTCTACATAATTATTGGTTCAAAAACAGGTAATCCACTGCCAATTGCGCCATTGCCTTTACACCGAATTTCAAATTCCGTTCATCGGCAGCAAAATAGGGCGAATGGTTGGGGTAGGCTTTAGTGGGATCTTCCGCCACCCCGTTGAAGAAGTATAACCCCGGTGCATGGTCCGTGAAAAAGGGAAAATCTTCGGCCCCGGTCACAAAGGGCCGCACCTTCACTTTATCCTCGCCATAGACCCGTTTCAACGTCGGCAGCATTTGTTCAGTTAAAGTCGGTTCATTGTAGGTCACTTTGGCGATGTCTCCAAAGATTTCAACCGTTGCTTCAGCGCCGGAACTGGCGGCGATCATTTCTACTTTATCCCGGATACTTTTATGGATGCCTTCCCGGATTTGATCATTAAAGGTACGAATGGTCCCTTCCATTACCACTTCTTCCGGGATAATATTATTGCGCACGCCGCCATGGATGGAGCCAACCGTCACCACAGCCGGGACACTGGTAATATTCACTTCCCGGGCCACGATTGTTTGAAGCGCCATCACAATTTGTGAGGACACCACAATGGGATCTACCCCACCCCAGGGCATGGCCCCATGGGTTTGGCTCCCTTTCACCACGATTTTCATCCGTTCCGCCGCCGCCATCATGGGGCCGGACCGGTAATGGGCCTCACCCACTTTTCCCGGCCAGGCGTGGAGGCCGAATATGGCATCCACTTTCGGATTATTCATCACCCCTTCTTTGACCATCATTGGGGCGCCACCCTCTTCACCAAGGGGGGGGCCTTCCTCGGCCGGCTGAAAGATAAACTTCACCGTTCCCGGTAAATCCATGCGGATGCTGGCTAAGATTTCCGCCGCACCCATCAGTCCGGCCACATGATTATCATGGCCGCAGGCATGCATCACATCCACTTCTTTCCCCTGGTAAACACCTTTGGCTTTGGATGCAAATGGGAGGTCCACTTTTTCTTTTACCGGCAGGCCGTCCATATCAGCGCGGAGGGCCACTACTTTGCCGGGCTTACCGCCTTTCAGGATGCCGACTACACCGGTATGGGCAACACCTGTTGTCACTTCAATCCCCAGTGATCGCAAATGATCGGCTACCTTTTCTGCCGTGCGGAATTCCCGGTTAGACAATTCAGGATTCTGATGAAAATCCCGCCGCCATTCAATCACCTTGCGCTCAAGGCGATCAGCCATTCGGTCGATTTGCTGATTCAGGTTTTCAGGTGCCTGGGCGAATGTGATCGAGCCTATCACCAGGCTGCACAGGATTCGTTTCATATTAGTCTCCAAATTAGTATTTCTTCAAATCTCCGTCGCGGCGTTTAGCTTTCTTGACCATATTTTCAACATCTTTCAAAAGCTGTTTGGCATCATAAACAATTCCATCTTTAATGGTGTATTTTACACCGCCAACGCGTACCACTTCATTATTTTCATTAATTTTGATTGCGCCGGTGCCGTACAACACTTTCAGGTTTGCCAACGGATTTTCTTCCACAATGACCAAGTCAGCCAGCATTCCCGGCTTTACAATACCGAAATCAATAGGTGTCCCCAATGGCTTATGTAATGTTTCAGCACCATGGAGGGTAGCAGCACGGATCACCTCCAGTGGATGGAAGCCCGCTTCTTGCAGTAATTCTAATTCTTCAATAAAACCAAAGCCATACAATTTGTAAATGAATCCACTATCGGAACCGGTTGTTACGCGACCGCCGGCATTCTTGTATTCATTCAGAAATTGCATCCAAACCTGGTAAAACTTTTTCCAGGCGATCTCGTCATGGGTGGTCCAGTTGAACCAATAGGATCCATGGGCTTGGCGGCTGGGGGTATAGTAATCCCACTGGGACGGCAGGGTATAAATGTCATGCCAATCCGCATTCCTGGCATACATGACATTCCGACCGGCAGCATAGATATTCATAGTGGGGTCCATGGTCATATCTAGTTCGATCAATTCTTTTTTCAAGGCTTCCCATTTTTCACCATTGGGTTTCACCAAATTCCACTGACGGGCCACCTGTCCAAAGCGGTGCTGCTCATTGTTGTAATTCATATCCACGGGCCAAGGCTGGACGTCATGGTTTTCGTACATGGATTCGAATAGGCCGTAATAATGTGTTTGAGTTCCGAGACCGAGGCGCGCCGCATCAATGGTATTCATGCGGGCCACACCGGTCTGGCCCAGATGGGCCGTAGAACCCAAATTATGCCTTTTTGCTTCATCAAGTAAGGCTTCCATGATTCTCGGTTCACCGGCACCGAGTTTGAGCCCATCGACCCCTTTTTTCGCTGCATAACGGACCCATTTGCGGGCTGTTTCCGGATCGCGGATCGGGCCGCCCTTCCAGTCTTTCCCTGATCCTGGGCGTTGATAGGCCCAAATCCTTGGGGCTGTAATTTCATTTTTAGCTGAACGATCTTTTTCACTCAGACTGAATTCTAATGAACTGAGCCCCACACCGCGGACGGTGGTCACCCCGTGGGCCAGCCAGAGTTTATACACATATTCCGTTTCAGGTGCTTTTTGAACGCTGCCCGCATGGGCATGCATATCCACAAAGCCCGGCATCACATAAGCCCCATGGGCATCAATTTCATAATCGCCCTCTTTAGGCCGGCGTTCTTCATTGATGGGAACACCGGGATACCCCACACCCCGTACGGATGCTATTTTATTCCCCTCAATCACAATATCTACCGGCCCCCGGGGCGGCCCGCCCGAGCCATCAATAACGGTGGCACCACGAATGACTAAGCGCTTAAAGGGACCTTCCCCTTCTGACCTGTCCGGGCCGGGGAGAATTGATTTGGGTTTTTCCTGGGCATAAAGGAAAACAGATATAATTGAAAAAATAATCGATGTCCGAAACAATCGGTTCATAACAACTCCTTCTTTTTGATGAGATTCCCTCCTCAAGAGAATCGAAAAATGTCAACGAATATAATCACGCCGCGGATGATAATTCATCAATCCTTTTCATGGATCGCTCGTAATCCTCAGTCCGTCCCCTTTTTTGCGCACCAATGGCAAATATCTTCAATTTTTGAATTAACATTTTCACCATGGCTTGTTTTTGATCGGCTGGGAAATTTTGTTTAACCAGTTTATCCAATACCCTGATTCGGTGTGACTCAATGCCGTCCTTCACTTTGGATAATTGGTCAGAATGTCCCCCGTATTTTCTGACCAGTTGTTCGTTTAAAAATAAGACCGGAAATTGGGATGTAATCCTGAGCCACAGATCATAATCTTCACATACTTTTAGTTCCCCATCAAAAACACCCGCATCTTCTACTAAGGATTTATGAAACAGAACCGATGATGGGGAGATTCGGCACATATCCAAACATTTCTCAAAGATGTGGCCGCCATATTTCCGATGCTTTTTCATTGGATTTACCTGCACTCCGTTCCGAATCCAGATTTCTTCCGTATGACAAAATTTTAATTCAGGATTTTGATTTAGCGCCTCAACTTGTTTTTCCAGTTTTTGTGGCAGCCATTCGTCATCAGAATCTAACAGAGCAATCCAATCGGATGATGCTTTTTTGATCCCTGCATTGCGGGCGGTGCTGACCCCCTTATTGGAGTGTTGGAGTAATTGGAGTGATGGGAAATTTGCTTTTATCCATTCAGATGTGCCATCGGTGGAGCCGTCATCAACAACAATGATCTCAGACGGTTGAAATGTTTGGTCTAATACCGACTGAATGGCACGACCAAGTGTATACCGCCGGTTATAGGTCGGAATAATGACCGATATGTTCAACGATGTTTTGCGGATTCAATCAAGTTTGTTCCAGGATTCACCGGTCTCAGTGTGAATTCAAATGTATAGGCTTTCGGCGGCAATTGATGTTTATCCAATGGTTGAGCGCCCCAACTGTTTCTCCCCCCAACGCCCATTTGTTTATAATCAATGTGTAAATTCACAAAGTCGCCGGGATTCATATCCGTTGTATGCCACTGCTGTTTTGTTGTCCTGATATTGTCAGTAGAAGACGCATTGGCCGATCCGACGTCGCCATTATCACAATCCCATAGACGAAAATGGCTGGCATTGATTGACAAGGAATCGCCGAGCACCATTAACCCACGCCCTTCATTGTTTCTGAGGACGGCCCAACGAACATCTGTTTTATTACCATTTTCCTGGGGACGGACATAGGGATGATATTGATCGCCCACTTTGCCGGAATAAAGATCAACTTTGGCACTGGATTTTCGATCCCAATAACTTTCGTGGGGACCACGGCCAAACCAGGTCATGCGGTCAAATTCTTTGGGCAATTCCATGACCATGCCAAACCTCGGTAAGTTTGGCAGGTCTGTTTTTCCGGGCACAAAGATGGTATTTACCCTGATGTCGCCGTTCCCCTTAATCCTGTATACCGTTTCTCCAGAAGATTGAAGCGCTGGATAATTATTCACAACCGTAATTGAATGTTCCTTGTCACTGATGGATTTTGATGATACTGATTTGACTCGAAATTCCTTGCTGGCTGACCGATAAAGGCCTAATCGTTTGGGCACACGACTGCCAAAATCATTATCAATCGGGGCACGCCAAAAGTTTTGTTGAAGGCCTTTTGCGATCAGATCCTTTCCATTAACATGCCAATCTGAAATCCGGCCAGTGCCTTTATCAAATTTGATCGTAAACCCATCACCGGATACAGAAATAGACTTATCAGAATCAGTAGCGGTTACAGTCCCCGGTGAGCTCACTAAGTTAGTTTTACTGAATCGAGGCAGTTTAAACTGATCCCAAGCGACTAAAAAGTTTTCGGGGATGAGGTCAGCGCTCTTCTTTGTGTAAAAATAAACTTCTAAAAAATATTCCGTATTAGGTTTATCAAAAGAACCTTTGACCGGGATGGTTATATCCACAGAGTCCTGGGACGGTATTATAATATCAGTTAATTCACCCTTTTGGATGACCTTGCCATCGGATTTCACCTGCCAAATGATCTGGTGATCCCTCGAATCGATAAAAAAGTTTTCGTTGATCAACCGCACTTTATAATTGGCAAGGTCCACCGGTTTCACCCAAAAATTCTGGTATACTTTTTTCGCTTCATAAAAATGAGGATTCGGTGTTCTGTCCGGCTGAACCAATCCATTGATGAGGAAGTTTCCGTCGCTGGGCGTATCAGGTGGACCGTAATCCCCGCCATAAGTATAGTAGGTTTGGCCATCTTCAGTTTTTTCGGCCAAGCCTTGATCTACCCAATCCCAGATGCCGCCCCCTTGAAGGTACTTGTAAGCTCTAATGGCATCCCAGTAATCTTGCATACCACCGAGGCTATTCCCCATGGCGTGCATGTATTCGCATAAAATTAAAGGACGCTTTCTGGGAACGGAAGCCCATTTGGTAATCCGTTCAATGCTGGTGTACATAGGCGTATAAATATCCACATGGCTGCGATCCAATGCCCGCTCATAATGGACCGGCCGTGAAGGATCGCGGTCGTGGATCCAGTCGGAACCGGCGACAAAATTCACACCATCGCCTCCTTCATTACCCATGGACCAAATAATAACGGAGGGTCGGTTTTTATCCCGTTCCACCATTCTTTCAATACGAGTTATATGGGCTTTTTCCCAAGCAGGTTTATTCCCCAAAGTGCGATCGGGATGGTAGCCCATGCCGTGGCTTTCAATATTGGCCTCATCAATCACATAGAGACCATATTTATCGCAGAGTTCGTACCAGTAGGGATCGTTGGGATAGTGGGCAGTTCGAACCGTATTCAAATTGAACTGCTTCATCAATTTGATGTCTTCTTCCATGGATGCACGGCTGATGACGTGACCTGAATGAGGATCATGTTCATGACGGTTTACACCTTTAATCAGAATAGGCTGACCATTGACCAATAATTGGCCGCCCTTGACCTCCACTGTGCGAAAACCGATTCTGTCGGTAATCACTTCAAGGACATCATAGCCCTTTAAAAGTGTAATGGTCAGGTCGTACAGATTCGGTGTTTCTGCTGTCCATGGCTTCACCTGCCGAATTGATTTTTTAAAGACCAATTCTGTTGCGCCACCAGATGCCAATTTCACCCGTTTGGATTGAGAATAGACTTTCTTCCCATCTGCATCCCGGAGTTCAACTTTAACTTTGGCGCTTTGATTCTTTTCCAGTCCATTATCCAGATTTAACTCCAATCTAAAATCGCCATTTTGGAAAGATGCATCCATTGGCGTTTTGGCCCAGAAATCAGAAATTCTAAATTTTGGCTCTGCATAAAGATATACATCCCGCTCGATGCCGCTGATACGCCAGAAATCCTGGCACTCTAAATAGGTGCCGTCGGACCAGCGATACACCTGGATCGCCAATAAATTTTCACCGGAAGTCACATAGTCCGTGATGTCAAATTCCGCCGGCAGTTTACTTCCTTGGCTGTATCCCACTTGTTTACCATTAATCCACACGAAAAACGCGGACTTTACAGCTCCGAAATTCAGGACAATCCGACGGTCACCCCAAGCTTCCGGGATGTTAAAACTTTCGCGGTAAGAGCCCACCGGGTTATAGTCATCAGGTACGTCCGGAGGATTCGGGTCGGTAGTGAATTCGTAAGGCTGGTTCACATAAATGGGAATGCCATAGCCATTCACTTCCCAGTTTGCGGGGACGGGGAAATCCACCCATTTGGAATCATCAAAATTAGTTTTATAAAAATCGGTGGGACGATCATTGGGGTTTTTAACCCAATGGAATTTCCAATCTCCATTCAGGGATTGGTAATATTTGGATTGAGTTGGATCATCAGCTTTGGCCAGTTTTGCTGACTCGTATGGGAAGAATGATGCCCGAGCGGGCTCCTTGTTGATCTCAACAATGGCCGGGTCTTCTACTTCCGCCGGGTTTTGAGCGATTAAAAATGTTAAAATCATTGTAGAGACGTAGCATGCTGCGTCTCTACAGAATTTTATACGATTCATGTTTTATCCTAAAAACAGTTTTTGCGGATACGCTCCCTTATCCACCAGTTTTTGTATTTCGCCTTCGACAAAGGCCTTATCTTCTTTATAGGTCACCCCAAACCATGAGGCGGCACTACTCAAAATGTGAACACTCTCCTTTCCGCTCTGAATTAATTCATTCACAACAGATGGAATTAAAAATTCACTTTTTAATTCCTGTCCATCTTCATTCAAAAATTCTACAAATTTTTCTTCAAGATAATCAAATAACACCGGTGTGAATCCCCACATATTCATGGATACCGGTTCACTTCCATCCAATGAAATATTCCGATCTGAAGATATCCCTTGATCTGTTTTCTGAAGATCACCCGTCTCAATTACTGTTTCCAGTTTACCATCCTTCACGGTACATAATCCACGCGTCACACCCCCAAAAATAGATAATGTATTTTCAAGCCGGAAGGCCACCATACTTAAGGAGTTGCCACCATTCTGATAATAATCCGCAACAGTCTTGAATGATTCCCGTCCATAGAAATCATCACCATTAATTGCGGCGAATGGTTCATGGATCAAATCCTTTGCCGATAAAATGGCCTGTCCCGTTCCCCATGGTTTAACCCGGCCATCGGGGCAAGAAAATCCACCGGGCAGATCATTAATATCCTGAAAGGCTAAATCTACTTTAATTTTTTCTGCATATTTATCTGTAACCTGGGCTTTGAATTGATCCTCGAAATCTTTACGAATGATAAATACAACTTTTGTAAAACCGGCTTCGATGGCATCATAAACAGAATAGTCAATGATCGTTTCGCCATTTGGACCCACTGCATCTAATTGTTTGAGTCCACCGTATCGTGAACCCATCCCGGCGGCCATAACTAAAAGGGAAATGTCTTGCATGAATTGACTTTCAGATTGAAATAATAAGTTCAAAAAATTCGGCGTAGTTTACTTTACCTCAGTTTGGATGGAAAATAAAAATATATGACTGATCAATATTATCTTACTAATCAATCGGTAAACGAATACATCAAAATGGCAGAAGGCTATGACGGACGTGAACTCATTGAAGAACTGAAGGAATTCCTTCCGGAGAATTCATCTGTTTTAGAATTGGGCTCCGGTCCGGGAGTCGATCTTAAAATTCTTTCCGAAAAATATACCGTTACCGGCTCAGACTTTTCTCAGCATTTTTTGGATTATATTTCAGCAAAACACCCTGATTTCGAGTTGCTTCTTCTCAATGCGGTTGCCCTTGATACTCAAAGAAAATTCGACTGTATATTTTCAAATAAAGTGCTTCAGCATTTGACGAACGATGAATTACAAAAATCCATCAAAAAGCAATCTTCCATCTTAAATAATGGCGGTCTTATTTGTCATTCATTCTGGAATGGAGAGGACTGTTATGAAATGGATGGGGCCCTGCACAATTATCATACCAAAATTGAAATTGAAAAATGGTTTAAACCCAATTTTGATATTTGCCATTTATCCTATTATGAAGAATTGGAACCGGAGGATTCTTTGTTTTTGATTGCGAAATTAAAATAATGTAAATTACATATTATGAAAAAAATAGTGCTTTCTTTCATCATTTTTACATCATCATCGGTGATGGCTCAATCCACGGTTGTGGAAGAAGCTGGTTATATCTTGGCCCAACAGGCTGCCTTTGGCGGTTTAAGTGTTTTGGCCAATAAAGAGAAAGTAAAGGGCCATCTTATTGTAGGTGCATTCGATGTGTTTTTTGCCTATGCCGGTATTCAAAATGGACTGCATAAAGAACTGGGGTCTCAACAAGTTGGCTATTTCCTACTGTCCACAGGATTCCTCGCAAAATCAGCTTATACCATGCATTTTGGAAAAGGCCATTCCAATAAAAAACGGTTTTGGGTCAACTATGTGGCCTATAATGTATTGGTCTATTCTGGGTATTTTTTGGATTCGCTGAGCGGACCGCCAACCGGTTAATCTCTTCGCGTCCCTTCATCCGGCTCAATAATGTAAGGTTTACCCCCAACCGATTTAATAGCTTCCGCCACTTTCTCCGGATTCTCCGGCGCATAAACAAACATACATCCGCCACCACCGGATCCATTAATTTTTCCACCCAAAGCACCTGCATCTAAAGCCGCATTCATCATGGATTCAATTTTGGGCGTGCTCACTTGCAATACATCCCGCAATACCTCATGGTGATCGGATAAAAGCTCACCCAACATTTCATGATTCGGTTCATCCTTCGCCAATTCTGCTAACCCTTCATGAAAGAGGTCTCTGTTTTTCAAGGTGCCTTTATAGAGATCGATTTCATCTGAATTCAAGTCAGAAAGATTGGCATTTTCATCTAAGTCGTGAATGGTTGATTCCGGATTTTTGCCTTTTAATTTTTGAATGATTTTCAGTCTTGAATCACAACACCGGCTTAGAATTCCCATGGTATCTTTCGGTTCGCATGAGTCCCCCAAAACAAAAGTCCCCAAATTTGGATTTAACGAACGGATTGAAATTATCAGTTCAGATTCTAAATATATGAGATACCCCATGGCGGTGGAATATTGATCCATCATACCGCCTGGTTCGTTGAATTCAGTCACCTCTGCTGAATAAGTCAATTCACCAATTTTCTGCTGTTCCCAATGCACCGGTTCATCCGCCATTTGGGATAAGAAATGAATCCAACTTACATTGATGGCTGATGAGGAACTGGTCCCGGCGCGGATGGGAATGTCGCTAGTAATTTGACACTCAAATCCATGAGAAAAAGTGAGTCCCTCCTGTTGGCAAATATTGATCCCGCTTTTGAAATAGTCCCGTTCCTTAGAGTATGAAAGGTCATCCAGGGCGAATGACTCAGTTTCACCTAAATCCGGTTTATGGATGATAATTTGGCGGTCATTTCGTTTTTCCCCATGGATTTCTGCCCGCAGAGAAATGGCCATGGCGATGACAGGGAGGCCAAGGTAATCTTGGTGTTCACCGAAAAGGCAAATACGTCCGGGAGTTGATATTTTCATTTATTTAGCCACAAAGGCACAGAGAAATAATTTATAAAAACTCTGTGTGCTCTGTGACTTTGCGGCAATCATTTCCAAATTTTAAAAAGACCAATCGACGCAATCACGCCTAAACCACAAATGAGCAATCCACTGCCCGTCTCGCCATAGATCAGCTGCCCCACGCCGAGCAAAAATCCATAAACCGCTACACAACCCAAGACCATGGAGAGAATTCCTCTGGGTACGGGCCATGGCTTAGTAGTCGCACCATCAGAATACTTGGCCCAACCGGGACCGCCGGGATTCACTTTCTTGACAAAATTCCGTAACGTTTCCTCATCATCGGGCGGAGTAAAGTATGTGGCAACAATCCAAACTATGGTTGTAAGAACGGCGCCGATGACAATCTTCTGCCACCCCTCCAGGGCGGAATCGCCGAAATTGAAATAACCCGCAATGAAGATTGAACTGATCATGGCAACGATTTCTGTATAAGCATTGATCCGCCACCAGAACCAACGCAGGATGTAAATGAGTCCCGTGCCGGCGCCGATCATGAGCATCAAGGTAAAAGCCTGTCCTGCACTGGTGAGCATGAGTCCCAGGCCGGCCCCCATAATAATGGAAATGATGGTGAACAGTCGCCCCACATTGACCAGTTCTTTTTCTGATGCATCCTGCTTGATAAAGCGATGGTAAAAATCATTCACCAAATAACTGGCACCCAAATTCAATTGGGTACTCATGGTACTCATGTAAGCGGCAATCAGGGAGGCAGCCACAAGACCTAGCAATCCTGAGGGCAGCAGTGTAAGCATGGCGGGATAGGCAACGTCATGGCCCAGTTTATCGGCGGGTAAATTCGGGAAAGCATTCCTGAGATCAGCCAATTCAGGGAATACAATGAGAGAAGACAAGGCAATCAAAATCCAGGGCCAGGGGCGCAGGGCATAGTGCGCCACGTTGAAGAGGAAAGTAGCGCCAACGGCATTTTGTTCATCCTTGGCTGAAAACATGCGCTGGGCGATATAACCGCCGCCGCCGGGCTCCGCACCGGGGTAATAACTGGCCCACCATTGAACCGCCAATGGCACCAGCAGGACCGGCACCCACAGGTTTGGGTCGGACAGGTCCGGGATTAAGGCCAGTTTATCGGACACATTCGCATGAGAAATTAAATTGGACAGCCCCCCAATCTCCGGCAAACCGAGGATATAAAACATCCCCCAGATGGAGCCGATCATGGCCAGGGTAAATTGTACAAAATCGGTGATGATGACTGCCTTCAGTCCACCCAAAGCTGAGTATGCCAAGGTGATGGAACAGGCAATGGTCATGGTCATCCATCCCGGCCAGCCCAAAACAATTTCTCCAAACTTGATTGCCGCCAAACTTACGGAGCCCATAACCAGCACATTGAAAATGAGTCCCAGATATAAAGCGCGGAATCCGCGCAGAAAAGCGGCAGCCTTTCCACTGTAACGGAGTTCATAAAATTCAATATCCGTCAGGACCTCCGAACGGCGCCATAAGTTGGCATAGACAAAAACGGTTAACATCCCCGTGAGGAGAAAGGCCCACCAACCCCAATTCCCGGAGACGCCGTTCTGCCGCACCAAGTCCGTCACAAGGTTGGGTGTATCGGTTGAAAAAGTCGTAGCCACCATGGAAACACCCAAGAGCCACCAAGGCATATTCCGGCCGGCCAAAAAGAAGGATTGTGTGTCCTTCCCCGCCTGCCTTGAGACCCACAGGCCAACAATGAGGGATAGGGCGAAATAGGCGCCGACAATGGTCCAGTCAAAGGAAGATAAAGTCATTGGATTTACTCAGAGGGTTGAAAATTGACGAGGAAGTTAAAACAGTCCATGAAGGATAAAAACTGATTAAACACTTAATCCAAGAGGCCTATATTCGAAAACGATTATCTGGTTAATTCCATTGACTAAAATCACAGATACCCAATTACTTGAAAAAGTCAAACATGGTGACCGAGAAGCATTTCGGGCTATCTTCCAAAAATATTATCATCCCCTCTTTAATTTTACAGTCAGCCGCATCCGGGATTCCGATATCGCCAGTGACATTGTCCAGGAAACTTTCGTAAGGGTTTGGAAAAACCGTGAATTCATTAAGCCCAAAAAAGCCTTTTTCAACTACCTCGCCTCCATCGCTTCCAATTTATCAAAAGACCATTTTCGTCATCTGGCCGTGCGCCAAAGGCATGAGAGCCATATTGAATCTAAACTGTATTCTTCCACACCACATGTTGCGGATCGTCGGGAAACGGCAGCCCTTCATGAGAAAATTCTGGAAGCCATTCATACTCACCTCCCGGAAAAATGCAGGAATATTTTTATTTTAAACCGGTTTGAAGGCTTATCATCCAAAGAGATCGCGGACATGATGAATCTCTCCGTTCGAACGGTTGAGAACCAGCTCTACCGCGGATTGAAAATCCTCAAGAAAAAATTATCCGGATTGTTATGAGTAATCCCAGCTTATTAAACGTATATCCTATGAATCCACGGCGGGGGACGTCGAGGAATTTACTTAACCGAAAGAGGATATAATGAAAAATATCATAAAATTAAGCAGTGCCATTACGTTATTGCTATTATTTGCCTGCGAAAAGGAACCGGTGGAAAATGCCAATCAGAATAAACTGATCGGTACCTGGCACATGGCCCAACGTGTCAATGCCAAGACATTTGGAAAAACAGCATCGGACATCTCCAATGGTTCACTCAGTTCCTGGAATTTTGTGACCGTGTTGACAACCAACAGCGACCAGGAAGCTATTGATCTCTATTCCGAAGGAAACGGCAGCATTGACGTCACTGGCGCTGAATCTGTGTCTTTCAAATACATGTTTCCCAGTCGGTACGAAGACCATGATACTGGGGTCGAATCCATTTCCATCTTTTTAATTAACGAATCCTTTGCCTCTTTCGGGGTGAATTATCCTGTATTTGGTCTCATGCTCTCAAGCGGCGGGGACAATCCATCGTTTTTCTCAAGCGGGGACAATCCAATGTATCATGATTCCGGTTTAGTCGTATGGAAAGATGATTCAACCTGGACCCAATATGACGGTGATGTTGATTTCACCTATGACGGCAAAACCCTGACCGTGAATGAATCCTCCCTTAACGAGAAAGGCGGGTCCGGATCTGTTTCTGTCAAAGGGTCATTGGCCCATCAGACGATTACCATCCCCGCCAACACACCAACGCCAATTCATGAATTCAAGGAAGAGAATGTTTCCCTGGAGCAAGGGGGTTGGACGATTGAGATTCGAGAAGACGGGTCCTGGGTTGAATTGTATCAATGGGAAGATTGGGTGGATTCACTCAAGGCATCCTGGGAAGTGGAAAATGACCTTCTTAAAGTAACTTATGATTTCTCCGATTGGTGGGATGCCATGGGTGATTCAACC
The DNA here is from genome assembly GCA_964343505.1 of uncultured bacterium. Lineage (GTDB taxonomy): Bacteria > Fidelibacterota > Marinisomatia > Marinisomatales > TCS55 > TCS55. The sequence goes on along the minus strand of CAYFJU010000047.1, from coordinate 4,131 downwards.
AGCTATGAATATGTCATAGAATTCAATTACAAAATTGAAAACAATGAATTATTGCTAACCAACGAATATGATATTTGCGGGGATAATTTTAGACAAGATTGTTTAGCCTGGTCTGAGAATAAATATGGGCTGGATAGCGGAAGCCTCGAATCCATCATTGACCGTCTGAGTTTGACCTTTACCCAGACACAGAAATCATCCGGAAAGATCTTGGCCAGTGAACCCGATGAACGGGCCCAACGCCGGATCATTGAACAACTCAATGCATTCTTAAGTGGCGGACAATAATTAAAAAAGTCTCGACGGCTGACACATGGGATCATTCTCTAACAAACTCAAAGGCGACCTAAAAAAGCTTTGGCAGCTCTCAAAGGATATATCCTTACCAAAAGCACCTGATTCAGATGAAGCATGGGAATTACTCGAGCAACGTCTGGATGTTGAAGACCGTCTTGAAGAATCCTCCTCCAGTTTACCTAAAAAACCAAAACTGGTTTGGTCTCAACCAAAGCTGGGGTTTGCCCTAGCTTTGGTTGTGTTAGCCCTTCTTTTCAGTCCGACCATTTACCGCTGGATAGATACAGACACATTAATTGCAATCCGTGGAGAATCGGTCGAAGAAATGCTTCCTGATGGTTCTTTAATTACTCTGAATGCGGAATCTCAAATTGCCTACCGATCATCTTTCGGCAGTAAACATAGAGCTGTAAAACTCCAGGGTGAAGCATACTTCGACGTAGAAAAAAGTGATGTGCCTTTTATCATTCAAGCGGGGGAAGCTACCGTGAAAGTCGTTGGTACGGAATTTAATGTCCGTGCACGCAATGATCAGATTGAGGTGGCGGTGAATGAAGGAATTGTTAAGGTAATGAGTCATGACAGTACGATCACCCTTAAGGCCGGACAGATGACTGCTTTTGCCCAAGGGAACTTTCCCGAAAGGATTGATGCGTTACCCTTTCAGGGATACCCTGGATGGACCCAGAACCAACTTATGTTTCATGAATCAGAGTTATTATTCGTCTGCCAGGAGATCGGCAGGAAATATGATGTAAACATTGAATTGAAGGATAAAAATCTGGAATCCATCACAGTCACCGGTGTGATTGATGCTTTGGATATTGAATCGGTTTTATCTACATTGACTTTTCTGACTCAACGTAATTATGAAAGCAAGGATGGTAAAATCATCATTTACTAAGTACAGCGCATTCCTTTTTCCATTCTTTTTATCTTTACCTCTCCTTCATTCTCAATCTGCTTCAGAGGATGAGCCCATTCATTTCACAATTGACAATCTGCCGCTTAAGACTGCCCTGGATTCTCTCATTCATTCCTATGAGATAAACATTATTTACCAGGACCGTCATGTAGACGGGTGGTCAGTGTCATTGAATTGTAATCCGTGCTCAAAAGAAAAAAGCATTGAAAAATTATTAAACGGATCGCGACTTATTTGGAAGCGAAAAAACAATCAATTCGTGATTAGTAAACCTTGGTTTGTCCCCATTGGCCGAAGTCTTTCTGGCATTGTTACTGATGGAGAAACGGGCGAATCGCTTCCTAATGTTAATGTATTTATTCAAAACTCTTATTTGGGTACCATCACGAACCAAGATGGCTATTTTACCCTTGTGGGAGTTCCCTTAAAAACCATGGGACTACAAATAGCCCATGTCGGATATAAAACTAAAATACATGATTTAAGTGATTCATTCTCTCATGCTGATTTAGAGATTCAATTAATGCCGACTGTTTTATTAGGCAATCCTATTCAAGTGGTGGGGAGCCATGAGCCATTATTGGATACGGAGTCCAACTCACATCATTCTGTATCCCCAAGGCTGGTAGGACAAGTACCTGGATTTGGACAAAAGGATGTCATGCGTACCCTCCAACTATTACCAGGTGTCAATGCAGGTAAAGTAAATGATGCGGGTATTTATATTCGCGGTGGCACACCGAATCAAAACTTAATCATGTTTGATGGCATTACCATGTATCATGTAGATCATATGTTTGGATTTTTCAGTGCATTCAATCCAGTTGCCATTAAAAATATTCAAGTGTATAAGGGTGGGTTTCCTGCAAAATACGGTGGCAGATTATCCAGCGTTCTTAATTTATCCGGCAAAAATGGAAATTCAAAGAAAACGGGGTTTTCGATATATACCAATTTGCTTTCAACAGGAGTATCATTTGATAAACCCATTTTTAATAGAAAAGGGAACATCTTCTTTTCCGCAAGAAGATCTCACATTGATTTATTGAAATCACCCCTATATGATCAAATATTTAACTATATCAGCGGGGAAAATATTGGTGGATTAAGTGCTGAATTGGCTCAAACAGATTCTGTCATTATTCATAAAAAAGAACCTCGATTTTATTTTTATGACTTAAATACAAAAATAACTTTTATGCCCACTACAAAGGATGTGATATCATATAGTCTCTACCGCGGACAGGATTATTATAATCATTCTTTAGACGAAACAACCATTGGGCTGGATATCAATACCAGGTATCGGTTTAAGTTAGATGACCAAAACAAGTGGGGAAACCTAGGTCAAAGTATGCGATGGGCCCGTCAATGGGATTCGGGTATTTACTCAAACTTTTTCCTATCAAGTAGTGAATATCAAACCGCATATCAATCCACCAGTTCATATGATGGCCCCTGGAAGGAATCTTTTGAATATCAATTTGGAGAAAAAAACATTGTTAGAGATGTGACCATAAAATTAGAAAATGATTGGTCCTACTCATCATCTCATTCGCTGGATTTCGGATTTGGACTCTCAAAATTTGATTCTAAATACACCGGTGAATATGCAGACACAACTACTATTGTTTTAGATAAAACAAATGCACCTCAATATTTTGGATATTTCCAAGATAGATGGACGCCAAATTCCAGACTTATAATCACAGGTGGCTTACGGGGAAATTATTATAAAAAAACATCACAATTTTATATCGAACCACGAATTTCTGGTGTTTATAAAATGTCCGACAAATTCAATTTGAATGGGGCTGCCGGGGTGTATTACCAATTCCTAAACCGGTTTATAAATGAAAATTCGTTAGATGGCGCCAACGATTTTTGGATGGTTTCAGACGATTTCAACCCGCCCGGAAAATCAAATCACTTCATGCTGGGAGCTCAATGGATTGGGAAACCACTTTCTATTGAGGTTGAAACCTATTATAAATCCTTGAAAAACCTGATTGAATTCGATCGGTTTTCTCCATTTTTGACCGAAGATCCATTTTTAATTGGAGATGGAACCGCATTAGGTATAGATGTTTTATTTATAAAACACTCGAAAAACCTTCAATCTTGGCTTTCGATTTCAATGGGTAAGGTAACATATACATTCCCGGAGATCAATGGGGGAAAATCCTTTTTGGCTGATCATGACAGAACCCATCAAATAAAATGGCTTAATATTTATAATCTCGGTAAGTGGCAACTATCCAGTACGTGGACTTATTCTAGTGGTCATCCTTACACACCACTATCCGCATTTGATAAGAGTACCGGTGATATTGAATTCCCCTATTATAGTATTAATCCAGGGTCTAAAAATTCGGAGCGACTTAAACAAAATCATCAATTGAATATTCATGCAAGTCGAATCATTCCAATGGGTTCAATCAAAGCAAATATTGAATTGGGGTTAATTAATCTTTATAATTTCAGGGGGGTGAGCTACCGCCGCTACCGGTATTGGGATTATCCCATCAGGGCCACCGATATAAAGACTATCCCTTTCACACCGACGGCGAGTGTCCATTTTCGGTTTTGATCATAATTCGCCAATTTCCTGTATGTGATTGGCATCACATTGGAAAACCAACCATGTGAGTAAAGAAAGTCTCTTATTCGTTAAACGGTAAAGATTAACCAATTAACAATGGGTCAAGACTAGTTGGCATAACATGAAAAGCTGTAAGTTCCATAATAGCAATGAGAAACAAGTATGTTAAGCGTTCGAGAATTTCGGAGTGGAAATTTCGGCAAATTGTCAGGCTCTTTTCCCTGGATCTTGATGGGGTCCAAATTGCCGCCCTTCGCTATGTGTCAAGATTTTTTGGACATGATTAGAGTTAATCATTCATTTTTTC
>CAYFJU010000046.1:0-25492 GCA_964343505.1 uncultured bacterium | reverse complement strand
CCTATTATCGGGGATTATCAGACCATTTTTAAAATTTTAACCGGACACTATTGATTCATTATAATTCGTTCTTCTTTTTTGCACCTAATTTTTTACAGTTGATTTCCTTGTGATCAATTCTGTTTTTAATACTTCCATCAATGGCTTCTCTGATTCGGAATTTGATTCAATTTCCCTGATTAAAAGCTTGACTGCTTTATTACCCATTTCTAATGCTGGTTGTGCAATAGTAGATATTTGTGGGTTTAAAAAAGAAGTGATAGGGTCGCCACTAAAACCGATTAAAGCAATATCATTTGGCATGCGATAACCCTTTTCTTTTATCATTAAATAGGCGCCAATGGCTACAGGATCATTTACAGCAAATATTGCATCGGGAACTATACCCTGTTTCTCTAAGGCTAAGAAACTTGCTTCCCCATCTTGTTTTCCTAAGCCACCATGTATAATTAAATTTTCATCTATGGGGATATTGTATTGTTTTAAGGCAGATAAATATCCATTCAATCTGTTTTGACTAATTGATAAATGGTGAGGGCCTGCAAAATGCGTTATTTTTTTATGACCTGTTAGTATGAGGTGTTCAACCGCCTGGAATGCTCCATTAAAATCATCAGCAACCACCATATTGGTATTTAATTCCTCCACTACCCTGTCAAATAAAACCAATGGTATTCCTAACGTTTGTAATTTTTTCAAATGATTAAACTTTTTTGTAGATTGGGAAACAGAAACCATTACCCCCGCTACTCTTTTTGAAACAAGTGCATTTATATTGACCACTTCTCGTTCATATTTTTCATTGGATTGACAGACCATCACCGTATATCCAAGATCATAGGCCACATCTTCAGCGCCACTAATTACTTTCGAAAAAAACTCGTGTTTTATTTTAGGAACGATTATACCGATGGTTTTGAAAGATTGAACGTGGAGACCTTTAGCTAATAGGTTGGGTACATAATCCAATTTTTGAGCTAAATCGTTTACCAACCGTTTTGTGTTTGGATTAATATCCGGATGGTCATTCAATGCCCGGGAGACGGTTGATGGTGAAATATTCAGTGCTTTAGCAAGATCTTTTATTGTTGTATGTGTTTTTTGCATGAATGAATGTTATTCAATTTAATTCCGCAAACGTTACCGCAAACGTTTGCAATCGCGGAGGGAAGGTATTTATGAGGTATATTTTTTCAAAGATTTTTATCCGACTAACCGGATTATGGCGGAAAATATAATGGGAGAATTGGAAATATTACATCACGTTTTAAAGATAAAACTGTGGAGAATTTAGGCTAACATTTGCAAGGCCGCATTTCCTACTTCATAGCCTTTATTTTTCCCTTGGGTTTTTGTGATGCATTTCTTTTCCACAGTGAAAGGCACGGTCATACCAATCACAACATAAATATTAAAGAAAAAATGATTGAAACATAAAATATTTAAGCGAATCATAATAAATACATAAAATATTATCATTTAATAATTATTATACCTAAATTATGTATGCATTTTAGTAAATATTAATTATAATATTAACAATAAATCGCAAAATGCTTAATAATTTAAACAAATGAAGTTGATGAAATTGAAATTAGAAAAAATACAACTATTGGATTTTTCAACACCGGCTATGCGGGCATTCCACTTATCATGGATGGCTTTTTTCTTGTGCTTTTTTGCATGGTTTGGGATTGCACCCCTCATGTCTGTTGTGCGGGATGAATTACTTCTGACTCAAACACAGATTGGTAATTTGATCATTGCTTCTGTATTGGCAACCATTGCCGGACGTCTTTTCTTTGGCTGGCTGTGTGACCAGATCGGTCCACGGTTAGCCTATACTTACCTGATGGTAATAGGGTCCATACCGGTAATGAGTATTGGCTTTGCGGAAAGCTATGAATCTTTTTTCATCTTCAGACTATTGATCGGACTGATGGGTGCATCCTTTGTAATCACCCAATTCCATACCTCTATAATGTTCAGCGATAAAGTCATTGGGACGGCCAATGCTATGACTGCCGGTTGGGGAAACCTGGGTGGTGGTGCAGCTCAAATTACGGTACCCCTTCTATTTTCCTTATTTATGGGTTTTGGGTTTTCCGGTGCTTTAAGCTGGAGAATTACCATGCTTACCATCGGACTGCTTTGCTTGTGTATGGGAATTGCATATTTCTTTCTTACGCAGGATACACCAGATGGCAATTTTAAAGAGCTCAGAGAACGGGGCGATCTTGCAAAATCAACCCATAATAAAGGAGCCTTTTTTAAGGCCTGTAAAGACTCTCGCGTTTGGGGCCTTTTCCTAATTTATGGCGCCTGTTTTGGTGTAGAGCTGACCATCAATAATATTGCCGCCTTGTATTTTATGGATTACTTCTCGTTGAGCCTTAAAGCGGCAGGTATTGTTGCGGGACTTTATGGTACGATGAACATATTCAGCAGAATGTTAGGTGGTTATGTTTCAGATAAACTAAGCTCAAAATTTGGCCGGCAGAGCCGGCTATATTGGCTTTTTGCAACACTGCTGGCTGAGGGAATTTTGTTGATCATATTTTCTCAAATGTCCCTATTACCAGTAGCGGTGTTAGTATTTATTAGTTTTGCTCTTTGTGTTCAGATGTCAACTGGGGCAACATTCTCTGTTGTACCCCTCATTAATCGTAAGCACATGGGCTCAGTGGTGGGTATTGTGGGTGCTGGTGGAAATTTCGGGGCCGTGGCTGCCGGATTCCTCTTTAAGTCTGCAGCAATTTCCTGGTCCATGGCCCTGGCTATTCTGGGGGGCATCGTTATGCTCATTTCATTCATGGCTTTTTACATCAATATTGGATATGAGAAAGTTGCTGCTCCAAAATTATTGCCCATCCATATTAACAATTAATCATAGAGAATAAATATTATGAAAAGAAGAATTGTCGTTATTGGAAATGGCATGGTGGGGTACAAGTTTTGTGCCAAGTTGAAGGAAAAAGATCTTGGCCACTCCCTTGCCATTACCGTATTTGGGGAAGAGACTTTGCCCGCTTATGACCGGGTGCGTCTCTCAGAATACTTTTCAGGAAAATCTGCAGAAGAACTTATCCTTGAAAAAAAATCATGGTATACAGAACATCACATTAACCTCATTTGGGGTGATCCCATAATTCATATTGACCGGGAAGCCAAGACTGTTACTGCCGCCAGCGGCAAGACAGAATCCTATGATAAATTGGTTTTAGCCACCGGTTCATATCCCTTTGTTCCCCCGGTCCAGGGCATAGACCGGGAGGGCATCTTTGTATACCGAACCATTGATGATCTGGGAAAAATCGAAAAATTTGCACAGAATTGCAAATCAGCAGCGGTGATCGGCGGCGGTTTGTTGGGACTGGAAGCCGCCAAGGCTGCCAGTGACCTCAATTTACAAACCCATGTGGTGGAATTTGCCCCATGGCTCATGCCCCGCCAATTAGATGAAACAGGTGGTATGCTCCTGAAATCTAAGATCGAAGACCAAGGTATTTCTGTCCATTTGAATAAAAACACATCACAGATCGTGGCTGATGGAGAGACAAATATGCGGATGGAATTCAACGATGAGAGTTCGCTGTCTGTAGATATGATTATTGTATCCGCAGGTATTCGCCCGCGGGATGACCTGGCCAAGAAAACAGATCTGGAAGTGGGACCCCGTGGTGGTATCGTAGTGAATGAACAGCTGCTCACCAGTGATCCCCATATCTATGCCATTGGCGAATGCGCCCTATACAATAATTTCACCTATGGTTTAGTAGCGCCTGGATACCAAATGGCCGATACGGTTGCTGAACAGCTCATAGGTAATGACGCTGCTTTTACCGGTACAGATATGTCCACCAAATTAAAACTCATGGGTGTTGATGTTTCCAGCATTGGTGATCCGGTTACTGAAAATGATACTACTGAGGCGGTGACCCTAATGAACCAGTCCAGCGGCATTTATAAAAAACTGGTTTTGGAGAAGGAATCCCGCAAGTTATTGGGAGCAATACTGGTGGGTGATAATAGTAGTTACCATCAGCTTTACCAACAGTATAAAAGTGGGAAAGCCATTTCCGCTATTCCCGAATCCCTCATTGCCCCAGCAGGGGAATTGGTAGAAGCCCTGTCCGTCATGTCTGATGATGCTCAGATCTGCAGTTGCGAAAATGTGAGTAAGGGCCAAATCAAATCAGCATTTTCAGCAGAATGCACCACCGTGGACAGTATAAAAAAATGTACCGGTGCCGGTACAGGATGCGGCAGCTGTGTTCCGCTGGTCAAGGATCTCTGTGATAATTACCTGCTCACTTCAGGTGGTACGGTTAATAATAGTTTATGCGAACACTTTGATTATACCCGCCAGGAGTTGGTCCAGATCGTGAAAGCAGCCCAAATAACCAGTTTCTATGATCTTCTCAAAAACTATGGAAGAGGAAACGGCTGTGAAATATGCAAGCCGACGATCGCTTCTATTCTGGCCAGTTATCATAATGATTATGTACTGAACAAGGAACAAATGACCCTGCAGGACTCTAATGACCGCTTTTTAGCCAATATCCAGAAGAATGGTTCCTATTCAGTAGTGCCACGGGTACCCGCTGGAGAAATTACGCCGGATAAACTTATTGCACTGGGTGAAGTGGCCCGGGAATTCAACCTCTATACCAAAATAACCGGTGGACAACGCATTGACCTTTTTGGTGCCCTGCGGGAAGATCTTCCTCAGATCTGGGAGAGACTTATCGCTGCCGGCTTTGAGAGTGGACATGCTTATGCCAAATCCGTCCGGACGGTTAAATCCTGTGTGGGTTCCACCTGGTGCCGGTTTGGCGTACAGGAATCTGTTAGCATGGCCCTCCAAGTTGAAGGACGTTACAAAGGGATTCGCGCTCCCCATAAAATTAAAATGGCCGTTTCCGGCTGCGCCCGGGAGTGTGCGGAAGCACAGTCTAAAGATGTGGGCGTCATTGCCACTGAAAACGGCTGGAACTTATACCTCTGTGGTAACGGCGGTATGACGCCCCGTCATGCCACTCTTTTTGCCATAGATTTGGATGATGAAACACTCATCGCCTACATCGACCGCTTTCTTATGTACTATATCCGTACTGCCGACCGGCTCACCCGCACAGCCGCATGGTTCAATAAATTGCCCGGCGGACTGAAGCATCTGCGGGATGTGATCATCAACGATTCATTAGGAATTTGCGCTGAGCTGGAAAAGGAAATGGACCATCTGGTGAAAACATACCAATGTGAATGGTCAGTCTTGCTGAATGACCCGGACAGCAAAAATCAATTTCGGTCATTTGTAAATTCAGAGGAGCGCGATTCCAGCATTCAGTGGGTGGATGAGCGGGGACAGATCGCCCCTAAAATCTCAGAACTTACGGGAGTGTAATTATGTGGAAAAAAGTTTGTACAATTAATGATATTCCCGAAAATGGCGGCGCCTGTGTTATCGAAAGCAACCTGCAAGTTGCCATTTTTAAAGCAGATGCAGAACATAAATGGTATGCCGTTGAAAATAAATGTCCTCATAAGCAGCAAATGGTTATATCCAGAGGGATCATTGGTGATGCACAAGGTGTACCCAAAGTTGCCTGCCCATTGCACAAGCAAACCTTTTCATTGGAGAGCGGCGACTGCCTGTCAGATGAAAATTTATCGGCGCTGAAAACCTTTCCTGTAAAACGGGAAAATGATTTTGTGTACATCCATCTGGAAAAATGAGTAACCTCCTGAATCAGGATCAAATAACCCAGATGAATCCAAATTACCTGCCTGAGTCCACACCGCTGGATACCATGATCGATGCGTATTTAGGGCGGCAGTCGGATATGTCTGCTGTTGAGCGGTTTGCTCAATTTCATGAAAATTCTGCCACACCCCTTCAGGAAAGATACTATCGTGAACTTATGCCTTTGGAATTACCGGGAGAAGGTCAACAATATGCTTTTGAGGTTGATCTGGATCTATGCTCTGGATGTAAAGCCTGTGTAACAGCTTGCCATAATCAGAATGGTTTGGAAGAAAATGAAACATGGCGGGATGTGGGCTATTTATATGGAACGGATACAAATGGTGAATATAGAGCACAACATGTCACCACTTCCTGTCATCATTGTTTAGAACCCGGCTGCATGAAAGGCTGCCCTGTAAATGCTTATGAAAAAGACGGAATCACCGGCATTGTTCACCATTTGGACGATCAGTGCATCGGTTGTCAATACTGTACTTTTACCTGCCCCTATGATGTACCCAAGTATTCACCTACCCTAGGCATTGTGCGGAAATGCAATATGTGCAGTGACCGGCTAGCAGGAGGCGAAGCCCCGGCCTGTGTGCAGGCCTGTCCTACAGAGGCAATACGGATCAATATTGTAGATAACCAGGACGTTGCCGCACGAAATCTCGGAGTAAACCTTATCTCTGGGTCTGCCAGTTCGGAATTCACCCACCCCACTACTACTTTTAAAAAGAAGGATCCTTTAGCGGGGGTTTTAAGATCAGGCAGTAATCATCTGCGTAAAGCGTCACCGGCCCATACACCGCTCATTATTATGCTGTTGCTCACCCAACTCTCGGTCGGTATGCACGCTATGAACTGGTTTTTCAGATCTCTTTTAGCAGATATTTCCTTAAGTAGCTTAACGATCACTCATGCTGTGATTTCTCTCTTTTCGGCTATCATTGCAATGGGCGCCAGTACATTTCATTTGGGGCGGCCACTATATGCTTTCCGGGCAATAGTGGGTTTGCGCACATCATGGCTCAGCAGGGAAATCATCCTTTTCATAGCATATGCATTCAGTTCAATCATTTTTGCCTTTATGGTACTATACCACCCGATTAATTCAGGTTGGACTAATCTTTCAGATGGGGTGAATTATGCTGTACTCATTTTTGGATTATCCGGCGTTTTTTCATCGGTGATGGTTTATCATCGAACACCACGCTATTATTGGAATTTCATTATGACCGGCCCCAAGTTTTTTCTGACAACGATTATCCTCGGCGCCACGGGAGTATTGTCCATTAGCATTTTTTATATGGCTCTCTTGGAGGATACGAATATTCAAACGCATTTAAAGACAATTTGTGATACCTTTTGCGCCATCATTATGGTGGCCACGTTAGTAAAGCTGGCTGCTGAACAGTCAATCGTTCTTCCCACTCGCAAGTTAGAATTAAAACCAATCATGAAGATTCTTAAAGGCGATCTGCGAGAAATTACCATATTCAGGGTGTTTTTCTGTACGCTGAGCGGACTTATTCTGCCCGTTTATTTATATTACCAAGTGAATTTTAAAATGGATAATACCTTTGAACTGATATGCGTATCTGTCTTGATCTTCATTTTCAGTTTGATTGGCGAAATTCTTGAACGGCGCCTGTTTTTTATGGCCGCCAGCACCACAACCATGCCTGGGAAGATATCCAACTAATGGCTGGGAAATGGCTTAATAAACTGTTTCACCACAGACAGGGTGTATTAACCCAGGATTTGGTGCAGCAGCCGGGCAAGTTTGGATTGGGTAAAATTCCTGAAAAATTGCTGCCGGACCGCACCACAACCACCGTTTGCGGTTACTGTTCCACTGGTTGTGGCTTGAATGTACATATGCAGGACACCCGTGCTGTGAACCTCACTCCGGATCCTTATTATCCAGTGAATTTAGGAAAAGCCTGCCCCAAAGGATGGGAAGCCTTAACACCTTTGAATGCACCGGACCGGGCGGTGACGCCCCTCCTAAGAAATAATGTTGGATACCTTAAAGGGGTTGATTGGACCACGGCGATGAAAACTTTTAGTCAGCGATTTAGCGCGATCATGGAGGCACATGGCCCCGAGGCAGTGGCCTTCATCAGTACGGGACAAATTCCTACTGAGGAAATGGCACTCCTGGGTGCCGTAACCAAATTCGGTATGGGCATGATTCATGGCGACGGCAATACCCGGCAGTGTATGGCGACATCGGTTGTGGCATATAAACAGTCCTTTGGTTTTGATGCACCACCCTACACCTACGCTGATTTTGAACAATCAGATGTGATCGTATTGGTGGGCTCCAACCTGTGTATTGCCCATCCTATCATGTGGGAACGAATTTACCGTAATCCCCATTCGCCGGAGATCATTGTAGTCGATCCCCGCAAAACAGAAACAGCCATTGCCGCCACAACCCATATTCCTGTGCAACCTAAATCGGACCTTGTTCTTTTTTATGGTATTGCCCACATCCTTATTGAAAAAGGTTGGGTCGATAGGGATTACATATCAAAGCACACATCGGGCTTTTCAGATTTCATTCAGCATGTGTCCGAATTCACACCCAACCATGTGGTAGCAGCCACCGGAATCAGCGCGGACACTCTATTCAGCTTTGCCAAATCCATACATAGGGGCAAAAGAGTATCTTTCTGGTGGACAATGGGCATAAACCAGGGCTATGATGCTGTCAATACCGCTCAGGCAATTATCAACCTGGCCTTGATGACCGGCAATATCGGCCGACCGGGAACCGGGGCCAATTCCATCACCGGCCAATGTAATGCCATGGGTTCACGTCTATTCAGTAATACGACAAGTTTATTTGCCGGTAGGGATTTTAAAAATAAGGGCCATCGAAAAGAAGTGGCTGATATACTGGATATCCCAATCGAATGTATACCGACGGAAAACAGCCTGGCCTACGACCAAATAATTGAGAATGCCGGTGCGGGTATCATTAAAGGGCTATGGGTCATTGCGACGAATACAGCGCATTCCTGGATACACCAAAACTACCTAAAAAAGGTTTTCAAAAAATTGGATTTTCTTGTTGTTCAGGATATGTATGACTCCACAGAAACTGCTCTTCAAGCTGATCTTGTTTTACCGGGAGCAGGGTGGGGTGAAAAAGAAGGCACATTCATTAATTCGGAGCGCAGATTTGGACTTACAAAAAAAGTGGCTATTCCTCCCGGGAAAGCTCTTCCTGATTTTGAAATCTTTAAACTGGTGGCCTCCGCTTTTGGTAAGAGTACCTTATTTTCAAAATGGGAGTCCCCCGAAGCCGTATTTCAAATAATGAAAAAGTTGAGCAAAGGGACCCCTTGTGATTTCAGTGGCATTACTAACTACCACATGCTGGATGAAAAAGGCGGCATCCAATGGCCTTGCCCGGATGGTAAAACCGGACCCTACCCTGAAAGGCGCTTATTTGAGGATGGCCGGTTTTATCACCCTGACGGAAAGGCACAATTCATGTTTACAGAACCTCGGGGTCTTCTTGAAGTGGTAAACGATGAGTATCCCTTGTTACTGCTTACGGGCCGCGGGAGTGCCAGCCAGTGGCATACACAGACACGCACATCGAAATCAGATATATTAAAAAAATTATACCCGGAAAATATTTATGCCGAAATTCATCCCGCTGACGCAGATGCGTATAATATAGAGGATAGCAAATGGATCTGGGTGGCCTCTAAACGCGGGGAAATCAGAGTGCGGGCATTGCTTACACCCACCGTGCAAAAAGGCCAAATCTTTATTCCCATGCATTATCCCGTTGTAAATCAATTGACCTTTCCTGCTTTTGACCTTCAATCTCGTCAACCTTCGTATAAGTACAGTGCAGTAAAAATTTATCCCATTTAGATCAGGAAATAAATTTAAGCTTTCGAATTCAATATATCGGTCTTAAAACTCTCTACAATGCGGTTCACCAGTGGTTTCATAAAAAACTTTTCCTTGGGTTGGATGTGCACATTCACACCGGCATTCTCCAATTCTTGTGCCATGACCGGCCCAATAGCCGCTACTTTAATTTTATTTAAATTTTCAACTAATTGGGAATCAAGGCCATTGGCCTTTGCGACTTTTCGCAGCCGTTTGAATTGGGACGCGGATGTAAAGGCAATTACTTCAACCTGGCCATGTTCCAGATCATTGATGAGCTGCAGTACGCGTTGATCATCCGCCTCAGATGCATAAATGTAGGGCGCCACAGGTTGAGGCATTACCCGCTTACCTTTTAAGTAGTCCATCAGTTTTTCATTGGGGTCAGTACCATACAGCTGAATTGCAACCTTTTGATGTTCAATTTCCATTTTATCCAATGTATCCATCACGCCATCAGTGGTAGGTGCTGATGCATGGATATCAGGTGTCAGATTTAATTCTTTTAGAGCAGCTACCGGTTTGGGGCCCCGAACCAATTTCCGGGTTTGGCCAATGGCTGATAGGAACTCATCTTTCAGGCCTAGTCGCTCTGCAAAGCCGGTTAGGCGCCTTAGACCTTCGCCGGTCATAATGATAAATAAATCGGGAGGAGATCCAACGAACTTCCTGACCCATTTTTCAACAGGGGCAGAATCGGGATTATCCAATATGGCTACTAAAGGACACCGAATAACAGTGGCTTGATACTTTTCCAGCATGGTGGTTAAAAGATCCAATTGGCGAGTTTCAGGAAGTACAATGCGGATACCATTAAGTGTATGTTGAGCCATAATTTTCTTCGTAATTTGTTTGGAGACGTTTAATTGGTACGGGAAAATACAATATATTTTAAATGCTATCGGTCGATGAAAAGCATTTCCGATTTAAGATAACATCTGCACCACCGCTTTACCCACTTCGTAGCCTTTATTTTTGGTCATATCATCGCCGGAACGGGCATAGGCCAGTTCCGCATTTTGGCAGGTCAAGACGCCGAATAAAACGGGTATTTCAGACTCCAGGGTAACCTGCATCATGCCATGGGATACAGCTTCCGAAATATAATGATAATGATCGGTCTCCCCCTTGATCACCGCCCCCAAGGTGATAACAGCCTTTACCCCATCTTTACTGGCCAACTGCTTTGCTTTGGCCGGTAATTCAAATGCACCAGGAACACGTTCAATCAGGATTTTATCCCCCACAAGCCCATTTTCACTCAAGGCTTGTTTGCAGCCCTTCAACAGGCCATCAATCACTTTGGTATTGAATTCACTCACAACTATCGCTATCATTTGTTTAACATGTGCCCCATTTTTACTTTTTTTGTTTCCAGGTATCGTTCATTGGATTCCACCGGTTCAGTATAGATCGGGTGTCGGTCGACGATGGTTAATCTATGACCTTCCAAGCCCACCAATTTTTTGGGATTATTGGTCATTACAATCAGTTTACTGGCACCCAAGTCTTTCAGGATTTGTGCACCAACACCATAATCCCGCAGGTCGGGCGGAAAGCCCAACTCTTCGTTGGCTTGCACCGTATCCATGCCCGCTTCCTGCAGTTTATAGGCTTTGATTTTGTGCTTTAAGCCGATGCCGCGGCCTTCCTGTTTTAAATAAACAATGATTCCGGAACCCTTTTCGGCAATCGCTTTCATGGCCATATCCAATTGCTGGCCGCAATCGCAGCGCCGGGACCCAAATACATCCCCGGTTAAACATTCCGAATGTACGCGCACCAACACGGGGGATTCTGAATCTATTTTTCCTATGGACAAGGCCAAATGGGAATGGTCATCATATACATCCTCATACAGGTGTAAATCGAAATCCCCGTATTCTGTGGGCAGCTTCACCGTCTCCACCTTTTTAACCAATGCTTCGAATTTCCGGCGGTAGCGAATCAAATCTTCTATGGTGATTACTTTCAGATCATGTTTTTTCGCAAAAACGCCCAACTCATCCCTTCGGGCCATGGTGCCGTCATCAGCCAGGATTTCACAAATCACGCCGCTGGGTTTTAGCCCCGCAAGGCGGGCCAAATCGAGACTGGCTTCCGTATGGCCGGCCCTCCGCAGCACGCCCCCATCCTTGGCCACAATGGGAAAAATATGCCCCGGCCGAGCTAGGTCTTCCGGCAGAGTCTCACTGTCTATCAGGGTATGGATCGTTTCAAAGCGGTCAAAGGCCGAAATCCCGGTGGTGGTGTTTTTGATCGCGTCCACGCTGACGGTAAAAGCCGTTTTATGGAGACTGGTATTTTTATCTTCCACCGGTTTCAGGTCCAGTTCATTGGCCCGCTCTTCCGAAAGGGAAATACAAATTAAACCGCGCCCTTCTTTGGACATAAAATTCACCGCATCAGGCGTGACCAATTCAGAAGCCATGACCAAATCCCCTTCATTCTCCCTGTCTTCGCTATCTACCACAATAATGCATTTCCCATTGCGGATATCTTCTAAAGCCGCTTCAATGGTGGCTGTTTTCATGGTGTCTCCTGTAAAAAGTTTTCTAAATATTTGGCCATGATATCCACTTCCACATTAACCTGATCGCCGACACACTTTGCTCCCAATGTCGTCACGGCCATGGTATGGGGTATTACTGCAATCGTAAATTTTGCTTTTTCTTTTTTGGCTATGGTCAGGCTCACCCCGTCCAGGGCAATGGACCCTTTTTCTACAATATACCGGGATATGCCATTGGCCAATTTGAATGATAATTCAGCCGATTCATCGGCTTTGGAGACAGCGATCAATTCGGTCGTGGCATCCACATGGCCCTGAACAATATGCCCCCCGAAGCGCGTGGTAGGCAGCATAGCCCGCTCCAAGTTCACCCTTTGACCGACAGCCCAATTTTGTGCTGATGTGCGATCCAGTGTTTCCTGCACCAGCTGAACATTGAATTCAAGTTCGGAACGACTAACAACCGTCAGGCAAACCCCGGAGACTGAAATGCTGTCATCCATTTTTAAATCATCCATGACCTTTCTGGCTGAAATGGATAATTCAAATCCATCAGCCGTCCTATGGACCCCACGGATTAAGCCCGTTTCTTCAACGATTCCTGTAAACATTAATTCTCCTTCTCATAAATCATGCGGACATCTTTTCCCATCGCATCAACAGATTTCAGTTTTATGGGCCAGTCATTCAAATCTTTTGCCCCATTAAATACTGGGATGCCCTGGCCTAAATATTTGGGGGCCATATAAGCGTGAATTTCATCATACAGCCCGCTTTCCAGGAAGGCCGTCAGGGTCCCGCCACCCCCTTCAACCAACAAGGTTTGAATGCCCCTGATATAGACTTCATCCAAAACCACTTTTATATTATCCAATTGTTCCGACGTGAGTACAGAAATACTGTTATCACCCTTTGAACTTATATTGGAAAAAATAACGGGATTTTTCTCCCACACTTTCACATCCCCGGGAATTTTCAACTCCGGATCAATGATAAATACTTGCGGGTCCTTCCCCGTTCCATGACTGCCCAAATCCGGATTATCCGCAGCCACAGTACGCCAACCTACCATAATCCCTTGGCAAGCCGCTCTCAATTCATGAACGGATTTTCGTGCTTCGGGACCCGTAATCCATTTTGAGCGCCCATCGGGCATGGCCAGGAACCCATCCAGGGTGGACGCATATTTTAAAATGACGTAGGGCCGTTTTTGTCGGTGGTAAGTAAAAAAGGGCTTATTGATCTCAACCGCCGCGTCTTCCAACACCCCCTGGTCCACAGTGATGCCCCGCTCAGCCAGAATGTTACCCCCGCCGGTAGCATCCGCATTGGGATCATTACTGGCGACTACCACCCGTTCAAACCGGTCAGCCGTAATGATATCGGTGCAGGCCGGCGTTTTGCCATTGTGCGAACAGGGCTCTAAGGTGACGTACATGGTGGCGCCACGCACTTCCCTGTTCACACGATTGAAAGCATTAACTTCCGCGTGGGGTCCGCCAAAATATTCGTGGTGGCCTTTTCCCAGGATTTCTCCATCTTTTACAATAACGGCCCCCACTTGTGGATTCGGCCGAACCGCATACCCGCCCCGCCTTGCTTCCGCCAGAGCCAATTCCATGAATTGTATATCTTCGGGGTTCACCTAAGCGACAGCTTTTTAAACATGGGTTTGCTTCACCTGATTTTCATCATCGACGAAAACGAGGGTGGCATTGTGGCTGGGCAACTCTGCTTCATTGTATTCGGCATAGCTGGCAATGATTACCTTGTCCCCGGGCTGGGCCTGCCGAGCAGCGGCGCCGTTGAGGCAAATTTCGCCGGGTCCTCCTTCTATCACATAGGTGGAAATCCGTTCCCCATTATTAATGTTATAAATATCGACCCGTTCGAACAAAACTAAATCCGCTTCCCGAATCAGGTTTAGATCAATGGAAATAGATCCTTCGTAGGAAAGGTCCGCATCGGTCACCGTGGCCCGGTGAATCTTAGATTTAAGCAAAATGCGTTTCATACATGTCCTTTGTGTTAGCCATGAGTGCCAGCCGTAATCCTTGGAGGACCAAGTCCGTTACGATGACATCAAATAACTTGGTTTCTCTGAATAAACTGGAGAAGCCGCCGGTGGCGACGACCATCGGCGGGGCGTCTTTAAATTTTTCTTCCGTAATTTTTTGCGTGATCTCTTTTACAGTACCGATTTGGCCATAATATAATCCGGATTGAATGCTACCCATGGTGGACCGCCCAACCGCGTGATTGCGCTGCACAATTTCCACTTGGGGCAGTTTGGCTGTTTTTTGTTCTAACGCTTCCATGGATAATTGCAGTCCGGGTAAAATTACGCCGCCTTCATATACTTTATTTTTGGAAACCACATCAAAGGTCGTGGCCGTCCCAAAATCGATAATGATCAGGTTTTTCCCGGGGAATTGGTTCACGGCGGCCACCGCATTGGCAATCCGGTCCGCCCCCACTTCAAGAGGGTTGCGGTAATTAATTTTCAGGCCGGTTTTCACCCCGGGCCCCAATTCAAAGGGTGTAATGTTAAAATATTTTAAGCAGGCGGAGCGTAAGGAATAAATGGCATCCGGGACCACGGAACAAATGCCGATTTGGGTGATGGATTCCGGGTCGACTCCATTTTCTTTCAGGACGGTCCGTAAAAATACGCCTGATTCATCCGAAGAAGGATGCGCCACCGATGTTTTTCTGAATTGAACGATTAAATCGTTGCCATCAAAAATGCCGCCGTGGACCGTGGTGTTGCCCACATCTAAACATAAAGTCATGCCAATACCTCTGCAATTTTCTGTTCCAATAAAACGGAAAGCGCTTTGGCAGTCTCCACCTCTGCCTCCAGGCGATTCCCAACAAATAATCGAAATTTTGACTGCTGCCCATTCTGCCGGTCGCCGGCATCATTGTGGATCACCCAATCGACATTCGAGCGTTGGAATAAATTGGCTACTGCTTCAAAGCGGTCAGTTTCTTCAGGACTCGCGGTAAATTTAAATGCCACAACGTGGATATTTTTATTTACCGACCATGCCTTGATGCCATCCACCAGTTTGGGGCATATTTCCAGTTTCAGGGTGACTGCAGCCTCCGTTGAAGGGATTTTCTCTGCTTCTGTAATGCCAGTGATTGATGCATTTTCCCCAATACTCACCGGCCTGTAATCACTTACAGCCGCCAGGTGGATGACCGCATCATAATGAGTTTTTTTCAATGTAACCGAAAGTTTTTCCTGTAGATCGGCCGTGGAATCATAAGCTTGAAGGGCACAATTAAACTGGGGCTTTGCGGCGTTTTTTCCAACCAGGTAGGTTACATCCCAACCCCTGGAAATAAACAGGTCGGCAATGGTAGCCCCCGTATTCCCGGTGCTCATGTTTGAAATGAACCGGGCGGCGTCAATCGGTTCCCGGGTTCCCCCGGAAGTGATAAGAACTGAACGCCTTTTTTTTGATTCATCCAAAAAAGGTGTAATCAATTCGTGGATAGATTCGGGCTCTAACATCCGCCCTAGACCCACATCACCGCAGGCCAAGTTCCCTGCTTGTGTAGGTAATACATGGACCCCCCATTCCTTCAGCTTTTGCAGAGATGCCCGGGTGGCCGGATGGGTGAGCATGTTGGAATTCATGCCCGGCGCAATGAAATAAGGCTTCTGCCAGTCATGGGCCAGGAATAATGCCGAAACTAAATCTTCTCCAATGCCCTGTGCGAAACGGTTGATGGTTGTTGCAGTTGCCGGTGCAAGAATCGTCAAGTCGGCCCATTTAGCCAAATCGATATGGCTCATCATATTCCCATGTTCAAATACATCGGACATGACCGCTTTTCCGGTTAAGCCTTCCAATGTAGCAGGGCCGATAAATTTCAGGGCCGAATCCGTTACAACGGTCTGTACTTCATGACCATCCTGGACCAATTGAGAAATGAGTCCGGCAGATTTATAAGCGGCAATGGAACCACTGATTTTGAACAGGATTTTACGCTTCAACATTGTCAATCAATCGGACCTTTCCAAGCTTCACCGCCCCGAGAACCCGGCCATTATGGTTCTCGATATAATCCACCTTAAATCCGGCTTCATGCAGGTTTGATTTTATTTCTTCTTCCGACCGTCCCGACTTCAGAGCCTGATGGAATAGCGGTGCTTTGTTTCGGTCGTCGGCGGTTAATAACAGGTTTCTGGATGACATGGCCAAACCATCAGATTCCCTCACTGTCTCGCAAGGAACAATCTCAACATCCATGAAAAAAGAATTAACCATATCCTGGATTAGGCTTAGCTGTTGGTAATCCTTTTTGCCAAAATAAGCCTTGGTTGGTTTCACGATATTCAGCAATTTCATCACCACCGTCATTACGCCCTCAAAATGCCCGGGGCGATGGATCCCCTCCATCCTTCGGCATACTTCATTTTCGACCACGCTGTAGCGGTAGTTATCGGAATACATTTGCTTTTTATCAGGGAAAATCAACCAATCCACGCCGGCCTTTTCCAATAGATCAGAATCCTTTTCCAAATCGCGGGGATATTCTTGCAAATCTTTAGTTTCATTGAATTGGGTCGGGTTCACAAAGATACTGGCCACCGTTCGGTCATTTTCAGCCACGGAGCGCTCCACCAATGAAAGATGGCCCGGGTGAAGGGCCCCCATGGTGGGCACGAAGCCAATCGTTTCATCTGCTGCCAGTTTGCTTTGACGAAACGTTCTCCAATCATTGATATCCTTAAAAGTATGCATCAAAAGCTCTCATCGGCGTTCGGAAACATGCCTTCTTTCACATCTTTTGTGTACGTATTTAATGCAGATTGGATTTGACCCAGTCCATCCATATAGGTGCGTAAAAACTTGGGATGGAAGGAAGGGTTCATACCCAGTACATCCTGAAAAACCAAAACTTGTCCAGAAGTCTCGGGACCGGCGCCAATGCCAATGGTTGGAATCGCCAATTCAACCGTAACCTGCTCAGCCAAGTCTGCCGGGACCATTTCTAAAACTAATGCAAACACACCGACGGCTTCTAAACTTTTGGCATCCTCTATGATTTGTTCTGCCTGGGAGTCTTCGCGTCCCTGGACTTTCCAACCTCCAATTTGGTTAACCGATTGAGGTGTCAACCCCAAATGCCCCATCACCGGCACACCGGACTTAACAATATACCGAATCGATTTTAGATGATCCCTGCCGCCTTCAATTTTAACCGCATTGGCGCCCGCTTTCATTAATGCGTCCACGGCATCCATGGATTTTTCGTGACCTTTACGGTGGGCCAGGAATGGCATATCGGCCACTAGGAATTTATCGGGCATGCCCCGCCTCACGGCGGCCACATGGGCAGACATCATTTCAACCGTGGCGGGAACGGTGGATTCATAGCCGTGCATCACCATCGCCGCGCTGTCCCCCACCAGTACAATATCAATATCCGATTGATTTACAATGCAGGCCGAGGTGTAATCGTAACAGGTGACCATGGCAATCTTTTCACCACGCTGTTTTACCTTCATCAACCCTTGGATTGTTTTCATGCCCGCCTCCGACGGTACACATTCACAAACGCTTCATATACTTCCTGAAAATCATCTTCTGAAAGAGCATCCAAATGTTTTTGAATGGTCTTTTGGTCCCCCCTGGCCAAGGGCCCGGTCAAAGCATTAGACTGATTCAATGAATTATTGACCACCTGTTTCAGGTAGGGAAAAACCAATTCTTTGGGCAATCCCAGTTTATTGATCTGGCGAAAATATTCCGTCCACAGGATGGTTGTAAAATTCCCCGCCATGGCTGCCCAGGCATGGTAATTGGGTTTTTGTCCCGCGTCGATTGAAAAAGATGGATTGGACAATTCCGGAAAAAGGTTTTGAAATGATGAACGGCCTTTTTCTGTGACGAAAGGAATCGATTGGTAAGTTTCCAAGTCATAGAGTTCGGGGCCGAAAGTAAATAATGGATGGGCGCTTTCAGCCAAGGGGGTGGCGACGGAGCCGGAAAAATGAATAAAGGTGGGATGGGGTAAGTCTGAATTGGCTGGAATAAATCCTTCAATCGCATCATCTGTGATGGCCAATAATGCTCGATCAGTTTGATTTAGAAAGGGGGTTAGGGTACGATCATCCCTGCGGCACCAAGTGGTAAAGGGAATGTCCAGCAGGGTAAAATAATGGGAAAGGTGCCGGGCCAGGCGCCCGTCACCAATAATCAGGTAGGGTGTTTTTGTATTCGGTACTCGTCTCATGGATCAAGTCCGCAAATTGCGAATGTTGAAAAAGTCACGGTCAAATCATTGATCCGTGCTGCCAAACGGCCCGGGAATTTATTCTAATTCTGGATAAAATTTGAGGAAAAACTGGGGTACTTAAAAAGGGGCTTAATAAAGGTTTATTCGCTTTCGGCGGGAGTAATGGATTGATGGAGGTTTTCCCATAGGAAGCATGAATGGGTTAATTGATGATTGAATGAGTGAATTTTTTGGGTTTAGAAAGTTAGTTGCGTAATAAGTCCTTGTAAAAAGTACCTGAATAAATGAAAAAGTCCTTGATAAAAGTACCAATATTCAAGAGTCATTTTTAAGTAGACTATCGGACTATTTTTTATAAACTAAAAGCCGATATGTTTTAAACTTGATAAAATTTTCTCCTGTGAGTTCCCCTGAAAACCAGACACGGTTGATCCTGTCCAGTTTTTTGCGATATTTCCATTTAACCAGCTTGGCCAATTTGGGATATTTATAATCCAAATATTCCCCGGACATATTCGCAATAGGCTCCGCCACATCTGTCAGCAGTTGATTGAGAAAATCGTATGTCGGCGCTGTTTCTTCGGTGATATCTAGATCAGTAATTTGTTCAAAATTTGTATTGGAAATGAGATATTCAAACACATCCCATTTATGACCGCCCCGCATGGGACTTACACCGGGCACATTTTTTTCAAATACATCACAGATTAAAAGATAACCATTGGGCGATAACATTTTTTCAATTTTTTGGACCGACTCTTTAAGTTGGACATACTGAAAACTCTCGCTGAACAGAATTAAATCATACGGTTTGGTCGTTTCGAGGTCTTCGAATTTGCAGACATGCACTGTGGACCGCCCCGCAAGTTTCTCCCTTATTCTCTCCGCTAAAAAGTCACTGGGGATTACGCAATCCACTTCATGGCCTAAGTCGATTAATTTTCTTGCCAGACTCCCTGAACCACTACCCACATCAAGAATACGTCGAACACCATCGGGAATATGATCGATAATAAGCTGGGAATGGCGCTGCTGGGCTGAAGCAAAGTTCTGAGCCGTGGCGACTTTTTCATCGGGCCAATAGCCGTAATGGAGGTCCTCCGTATCCATGAAAAACTTCCCAATGAGCAGACCCACATCCAGGCCCACCACTTTTGAATCAGACTTATTCATTATTTTTTGCTATATGTTTACGTTTAACCGATTCCTCAAATTAATTGAGGATAACGAAAAATCACGGAGTAGGGACTGCATCAACATAAGTTGATGCATGGATTGACAAAGTCAATCCACGCCGATTTTGCGGACTTGATTTCATCGGCCGCCCGCAGTCCAGATTCAATGGCGCCATTCATTGAAGCCCTGCGAAGAGCTGTATGTTCCCCGGCAAAAAACACGGGACCTTCCGGACGTGCCAAAATTTCACGAAAGTCTTTCTGCCCTACACCTGCCACCGAATAGCTGGCCCGCACCCAGGGATCTTCATTCCAATACTTGGTGATACCCCCCTCCCAATATTTATTCGCTTCAGGCCAGATATCAATACAAGTCTTTTGGGAGATTCGCATTCTATTTTTCTCACTCAACCTTCCGAGCCTTTTGGCATCATCACCAGAAGTGAACGATAATAAAATTCCTCGCGGCCCCGGCTGATCAATCGAAAAATGATACACCCGCCGCAAAGGGGTATCTGTAAATACACGCTGACCCACTGATCCGGTTTCATCCCAAAAGCGGCGGCGATACTGCATGGCCACTTTCATTACATGTCCATAGGATTGTTTTGCGATACAATGGGATTTCTGGTCTGTGAATCCCGGCGTGACCCGAATTGTTCTTAAGACGGGCAACGGCAATGCCAGGACACATCGGGAACCAGACATGGAATTTTGTTTTCCGTGTTCTTCAAAAAACACTGTTACATTTTTCCCATTAAAATTCAACCGTCTGAGTGGGCGGTCATATAGAATTCGCTGCCCTAGGTTTTTGGCGAATGATTTAGGCAGTTGATCATTCCCGCCCAAGATTCTTCCTTCTTCCGTATTTTCACTGAAAGCAGCGGTGCGTGAATTGGCCAATACCATATAGAGAGCGGACATTTTCGAAGGAGTGGAAGTGGATTCAGTCGCATTGGTGTAAGTGTAAAGATCAATAATATCTCCGGGGGCACCTCCCTGCTTTAACATTTCTGCAACGGACATTTTATCCAAGGCCAGCACTTCGGGGGATTGCGTTCCCTTTTCTTTAACAAGGTTGATCCATTTCTGGATATACTGTCCTTCCTGTCCGAACAACTGTCCGCTACTGGTGCCCTTAAACGGCAGGGATTCATTACCCGATTTTAAACTCTCCATGGAAAGATGCTGGCCCCGTACATAGACACCATCATACTGTTTTGCCGGCAGGATTTTAAGATCAAACTCTTTACAATATTCACGGACAAATTTGTCATTTGCATCTACATATTCAGCGCCCATTTCGGCGTAGAGGTTATCCGCAAAGGAATCTCTATAAGTGCGGACCCTGCCCCCGGGGCGAGACCGGGCTTCCAGCAAAATGACGTTAAAACCGGCTTGATTCAATTCATAAGCGCAGGACAGACCAGCCAGACCGGCGCCGATAACTATAATGCGATTTTCATCGGATGTACCGGACAAAAGAGTGGAAATTGAAAAGGGGGCAACTGCCGCGACTGAAGCAAACGCGCCCGCTCTTCTAAGGAATGAACGACGGGTTAATTGTGATTTTTGTTTTGTTGGTTCCATGATCCCTCCCGGTTTGGTCTTGATGAAATTAATCCATCGAGGGGTAGGGACAAAAAGGAATCAGTCCAAGAAGCGGGGGATTGTAAAATATAGAATGGTGCCAGTCACCAGGGCTGTTACACCTTTAAGTGCACCAACATCCGTTGGAAAAATTCCCGCTTCCTGGAGCCAGGAAAGTACGGCAAACATTATCCCGAATGAGGACAGGTAAAGCCAAATTGTTTTACGCATTATTTTCATTCATTGTGTCTTCAATTTCTTCGATTGTTCGGGGAATATGGGGGCCCAGAATACGATATCCATCTTCGGTAATTAGGATATTATCTTCGATGCGTATGCCACCAAAATCTCGGTAGGAATTCAATGAATCGTAATTGATGAATTCTTCATTTTTTCCTTCCGACTGCCATTGATCAATCAAATGGGTAATAAAATAAATTCCCGGTTCAACAGTCAATACAAACCCCGGCTCCAATGTTTTTGCAAGTCTTAAATAGGCTAAACCAAATTGCTCACTGCGGTCTTCATCCGTATCATAGCCAACAAGGTCTTCCCCGAGGCCTTCCATATCATGGACATCCAGTCCCAGCATGTGGCCTAATCCATGGGGAAAGAATAAGGCGTGGGCGCCTGCTTCCACAGCAGCATCAACATCGCCTTTCATGATCCCCAGTTTTTTCAGACCATCAACAGCGATTGAAGCGGCTTTCATGTGGGCTTCTTTATAGGATTTTCCGGGGGCACAAAATGTAAATGCAGCGGCCTGCATATCATAAACGATGGAATAAATTTCTTTTTGCCGATCTGTGAATTTCCCTGAAACAGGGAAGGTCCGGGTAATGTCACTGGCATAATGGAGGGGCGATTCAGCACCGGAATCATTCAAGGCCAACTGTCCCGCTTCCATGACATTATTGTATTCATTCATGTGGAGGATTTCACCGCGAACTGAAAAAATAACAGGATAGGCCAACCGCCTGCCTTGGGATAAGGCCTGCCCCTCGATTTGCCCCACAACCGTTTGCTC
Organism: uncultured bacterium; assembly: GCA_964343505.1. Taxonomy (GTDB): domain Bacteria; phylum Fidelibacterota; class Marinisomatia; order Marinisomatales; family TCS55; genus TCS55. The sequence continues at coordinate 3,260 of CAYFJU010000046.1, read as the reverse complement.
TTTCACACCAGGTCCGGTTGCCCGCATTGCCCCTTTATGAAATTCAGCCGTAACAGCGAGGGCGCGTTCTATTTCTTCAATCTCTTCTGCCGACTTGATGGAACGCTGTTTAATCACAGCTTGGATCAACTCTTTTGACGATCCTTTATTTTTCCCATTGAGTAATGCATCAACGAATAATTTTTGATCGGCACGATAGCGCGGTAAAAAATGGACTACTTTTTTATTTGATTGAATAAATGATTCTAGTTCGGATGATGGCAGGCAATGATCAATTCCAGCTTTGCCCGCCATTTCAGAAACGAGTGTTCGTTCCCCCTCCCAAACAATTTCATCCACACTTAAATCATCACCGAAAAGAGTGGATTCCCATGTTTCAGAATCAATTACCAAGTTTAGGTGAGCATAGTCGAGTCCGCAATAATAGAGGAAATTACTGTCTTGTCTAAAGCGCAGCCAGTTGGATGGGTAATTCATGGGGACAGGATTGTTCCCCGGTAAAAGAATTAATCCCTCTTTTACATTTTCACAAAGGGTTTTGCGGCGATTTTTGTATGTATTTGCTGAAAACATGGGTGCGAATCTACCCCTTCAAGACGGCAATTTTGAGTGAATTTTTCTGAATTTCATTTTAACGATGGTTTCACTTTCCTTTACTATAATTCGGTATAAACAACATGTGTATAATTAGTGTATGTTATGCAATAACACTGAACTGGATAGCAAGAATTGGGCGATATAATAGGTGATTAATACGAGGGAATTACCGTGGTGGATGGGCTCTTTAAAACGTTGGTAGGCCAACAAGGAATCAGATACACAAAAAATGAATGCACCCGCCCCAACAATAATCCCAAATTGGGACCTGGTGTCCATGTAAACACCGGTGCCTTGCCAAACCATGATAATAATAACAACCATATAAATGATAACGGGGATTTTGACTTTTCCCAATTTTGGTTCTATTTGGCGATAAAGCCAAATTCCAAAACCAATGAAAGGCAATAAGGGTATGTATTCCCAATTCCCGCCAATCAATCCTGTAAAAGCTGCAACATAAAAAAGGTGTCCTATTAAAAAGGAGACCAATCCTAATTCAAATTTATACCAGGGCTTAAGCAGCATTATGTCGCCAATAAATGAAAAGATCAACCCGGTTAAAATAAATCGTCCATACCTGTCCTGAGGAATCCCGTCACCCAAAATAACACCCATGATCAAAATCATCGTCAATGGTTTGAATACCATAGAAAGTGCGGTCTTTTCCTTCATGTCGGCACCAATATGAACCGCGGCAGATAAGATGATGAATAATGTTATGAAATTCATTTAAGGGAACTTTCAGGATGAATGGTTGGTTAAATCTACAAAACCTGGGAGGGATTGCTGAAAGGCATTCCCTCTTTTTTTTAACCCTAATGAAAGGAGCACGCCATGCGCCTCAACAAAACAGATGGACTAACTCTTGGGTTTGTCCTTACAGCAGTCATTCTTATCCTACTCAATGGATACTTAAAGCGACCGGATAAACCCCAATTAGATTTGGTGGATTCCTCCCGCCCGGGTGAAATCATCGAACAATACATTGAGATAGAACCACCTCCCAATGATATCTTAAATAAAGATGGTTCAGAACCGGAGATAATATACGAGCCTACACCAATCACTTTCTCCAAAGCTTTCGCAGACGCAAGACAAGAGAAAGGGCCGGGAGCAATTTTTGAGTGGAATGGAAATACCTATACCACCAGTTATGCAGAAGAAATTGTAAAACCGGGGGAAAAGCTGGATTCCACTCGAATTAATCTCGTCCATAATCAATCACCTGAGAAATAAACGCAATCCATGTAGAGGGGCATGAATTTGCCCCTCTGCATTATCAACCATTTTCTACAATAATTTGATTATAAAAGATCCATCTAGGTAGTATTGATGTCTTCCGGTAATCTACCTTCCCATTTTCGGATAAGGAAAGTTTCCTGAATGTCACAACGATTTATTATGTTTTCCATATGCCAGTAGGTATGGCTTTTATAATCAAAATAAATTTGCTTTAGATTGTAAAAGTAATCATAATACCCATTCATATCTATATATTCAGCAAGCTCCAAAAATAAATCATTATCAACTTTCTCTTGTACAATATATTCATGAGGCCAAGTATCCTCATATGTTTTTGCGACAATCCAAGTTTGTTCCCTTATAAATTTCATCAATTTATACGGAAGTACTTTATCCTTCAAATTTTCCCTTTGTGTCTAGAAATTAAATATTAAGGTCCGTTATTTATTAAACCGAGAATTAATATAATCGGCTATTTCTCTAGTCGGTAATTCTGGTGAAGAATTCCCATTCCTTATATAGAATTTCACTGATTTAACACCATTTTTGTCAATTACCTCTGTGTATAATGGCTCATGCCAAGGCTTAATTTCAATTACACAAATTTCATTATCTTCAACATCCGGAAAGGAAACATCGAGATTACTTGAAGAAAAATCAACCCCGTAAGCATTATTCGTTAGATTCCTCAAGTGTAATTCAAATTCATCTTTCGTGCCATTTTTAAGGGTTTGATAGTCATGCTCCAAACCAATGACTTCCATATCATCATTAACACCCATTATCAATGTTCCACCCTGTGTATTACTAAATGCTGCAATTGTTTTGAGTATTGCATGCTCTAGTTTTTTGTTTACACCGCCAATCTTCATATCATATCTGAGGGTAGTCTTGAATTCAACTAAATTATTTTCCCCGGCGGATATCATTTCAAATAAATCCATCTTCAAATCATCTGTAGCTGTCTCAGTAATATTTTTTAGAAAATGGTTTAATTCAGTAGCTAATATTTGTCTTCTTGAATTAAGAAACTGTTCAAAGTTTTCCAGTTTCCATAACAATTCATCTTCAGGAATACATTGTAATTGTAAACTATAAGGAAATTTTTTTCGAACTTCTGAAAGATAAATATCTGCATTTTGTGCCGATTTAGTTCTATTGGCAACAGCGGTTAAAACTGCTCGGTTTGTAATTTCTTGGGCATATTGATATTTGATTCTATTATTCATGTCATAGCCATTATCTCTTAAAACAGAATATGGAAAAATATGGTCCCACTCTAAATCATATTTTTTACCCATATTTTTTCGGATGTTTATCCCTGTTGTCAAACATACCGCATTTTTACTTTTAAAATAAAATTTGCTGGATTCAAGTAGTAAGTGCAACAGTTGATTCCTTTCCAAAAAATACTTGGT
>CAYFJU010000045.1:0-25551 GCA_964343505.1 uncultured bacterium | reverse complement strand
TTCCAGGGCTTCTTTAAACACTCAAACTGTAAACCATGTCTATGGGAAGACACTGCGATGAATTTATTCTGTTCTCCATAATCGTTCAGAATCTGGTATGTAGCGCCTTTTTTAATAATGATCCATGTCGCCCGTTTCTGCACTTCCTTTCTATGGATGACCTTTCCGTCTTCATAGAGGGTCCCAACAACATATTCGGTCCAAATGCCTTCGATGGGATCCAGTGAATTTTGATTGGTTGAAAAATATTTCTGATAGTTCGTCAGTGCTTGTGAAATTGGCGCAATTTTGGACTGCTGTTCGATCAATTTGCTGCAGCCAAAAAGTGAAAGCAGCAGGACCGGAATCATTCCGCGCAACAAACCGATCATTCCCAAATAAAATGCGCTCATATTAGTCATTCGTATAAATAAATGATTCACCCGCTTTTAGATCGATAGGAATAATCACATCGCCATAAACTAAATTCGAACTCCCGCCGATTGGGGTGGTAACAACCGCTTTTTCCAACCGCTTATCCCTCCACTTGATGTCCACGGTGAAATTGCCCTTTGCTTTCAATCCTTTTACATGACCGTTTTGCCATGCCGTTGGCAGGGCCGGCAAAAGCCTGATTGTTTTATCTTCATGGGATTGGAGTAACATTTCAGCCACACCAGCTGTATAGCCAAAATTACCATCAATCTGAAATGGTGGATGGGAATCAAAAAGATTATTTTGCATGGATTTCTGAAATAGTAATTGAATATGCTCATGGGCCAAGTCCCCTTCCATCAGCCTGGCATAACAATTGATGAGCCAGGCGCGGCTCCAACCCGTTCCAGCGCCACCATGTTCTAAGCGAAATTCTAATGTTTTCTCCACAGCCTCAAAGAGTTCCGGCGTTTTGGATTTGCTCACTTCATCGCCGGGATGAAAGGCGTACAGATGAGACATATGGCGGTGGCCTTTTTCCGGTTCATCGTATTCCCGATCCCATTCCAGGATTCGCCCACCTGAATCGATCACCATGCCGATACGAAGGCGACTGCGTTTTTCTTTGACTTCCGATAGAAATTCCGGATCAATTTTCAAAGTGATGCACATTTCGATATAATGATCAAACACCTCGGCAATAACCTGTTGATCCATTGCACTTCCCAAACAGGTGGCCACCTTATTCCCAGCTGCATCATAAAATCGATTTTCCGGAGATGTTGAAGGGGCGGAGATCAGCGACCCATCCCTGGGATCTTCCATGAGCCAATTGACATAAAACTGTGTGATTTCATGCAGAACTGGATACACTCTTTCCTTCAAGAAATTTTCATCCTGGGTGAATTCATAATGACGCCAGTAATGCTGCGTAAGCCATCCGCCTGCGCCAAAGGATGCGCCCCAATAGGCCGTGGGCGCCCTGAGCCACCCCGGTGCCCATAAATCCGTGGCATGGGGAATCATGGAACCTTTAACACCATAATTTTCCTTTGCCGTTGTTTTCCCTCTCTTGACCAACCGGTCGCCATAATCAAATAGCGGGTTATGGAGTTCACTCAAATTGGTCACTTCTGCCGGCCAGTAATTCATCTGCAAATTTATATTCAAATGATAATCTGCATTCCAGGGCGCCTTGATGTGCTTATTCCACAGGCCTTGCAAATTGGCAGGATTGGACCCTTGCCGCGAAGAACTGATGAGTAAATATCGGCCATACTGAAATAATAAAGATTCTAAGCCCCGATCAATATTGCCATTTTTTATATTTTCCAATCGTTGGTCCGTTGACAGTTCATGTTGACCATTATCCCCGAGATCAAGTGTTACGCGGTTGAATAACTTTTGGTAGTCTTTTTGATGTGTTTTAAAAAGGCGATCAAATCCCTGGGTGACGAGGCCCTTTAATTGTTTCTCATTTTCTTTGGTATAATCGCCATGATAAAAAGAAGTGTTATTGACGAGATATAAGGTGGCCTTTTTTACATTTTCTAATTTTAACATTCCTTCTTCGGAGATGATTTTTCCACCTTTGTTTTTCACATGAACCCGGGTTTCAAATTTGACACCATTCAGGATCGGCGTCGGCTGGCTGTCCACTTTACCGCCCCGCTGTGTTACCTCACCATTCATGATAAGAACATTATTTTCTACAGTAGTGTAGGATGTGGGAACGCCTTCATCCTCGGGACGTGTGAGGCGAATGATGCCGTTCAACCCTTCTTTGGCGCCTGAATTGATTTCCATGATAATCGCCTGATCCGGCGTCGAGGCAAATATTTTTTCTGTGATTAAATCTCCATTGACCTTATAAGAAACGGAAGCCAGTGCATTGTTCAAATCCAGTTCACGGCGGTAATCGGTAATATTTTCATAACCAAGGTCAATCCACAAGTCCCCAAGTGTCTGGTGCGAGCGGACCACAGATTTCCTCGAGAATTTCTCCACCACCAGTTTGTCCGCAGACACATGATCGCCAGCAATGAGAAAGTCCCTTATACGTTGCAGATCTGCCGGTCTTCCTGGTGGATTGCCCCAATCCGGTCCTCCGGCCCACATAGAATCATCGTTAAGTTGGATTCGCTCAGTATCGGCGCGGCCAAATACCATGGCGCCAATCCTGCCATTTCCTATGGGTAGGGCCTCAGTCCAAGTCTCAGCAGGCGTATTGTACCAAAGGGTCAGGTCGGATTGTTTTGCAAGCTCGCAACCCGTTAAAACTAAGATAAGGATAGCCGGTAAGATATTTTTCATCGGTCAATCTAATTATGAATTGAATCCCAATGTATAAATAATATCAATAGATGTGGGGATTTTTGGTGAGACTTTCGGTATGAGTTAGGGCGGACCCATGTGTCCGCCCTGACAGATTATAAATCACCGCCTTCTTCTACGGCGACCGCCCTCATTTCGATTCCTCCGAGCTTTGGCACGGCCAACCTTTTTTCTCCTAGGCGTGGCTTTCCCCTTTGGGCTACGATCCCCTTTCGATTTGCCCTTCTCCCTTTCAAGCAATAACGGGATACCTTTGAATTTCTTTCCCTTGAATCCTTCAAACAGTTTCGCTTCCCATTGATTGTCAATTTCGAAAAATGAAAATGTTTTCATTATATCAATATTCCCGATCACCGCATTACCCGATCGCAAAGATTCATTGATCAATCCCATGAGCCGCCCCGGGTTCACCTTCTGTTGAAATCCAATATTAATATAAAATCCTGAGAATGATGTATTTCGCCGATCCTCCCGGCTAACTTTATCCCGATTTCCTTTTTTGTCTCGCTGCTCTTTTCCGGATATATTGATATCCTGGGCATTTTTATAATAGGACAAATAGCGGTTGAATTCAGTGGATACAAAATGTTTGATTAACTCATCGCGCTCAAGCCATTCTAATTTTTTATAAATGTCCGGGAGGAATTGACCAATTTGGGTTTCATCCACTTCAACATTTTCAACTTTATCGATGAGTGTATAGAGCCGTTTTTTACAAATATCTAACCCACTGGGGACCATTTGCCGTTCAAACTTAATTTTTGATTTTTTCTCGATTTCACGGATCTTTCGCATCTCCCTTGTATGCACAATCACGATGGATACACCCTTCTTCCCTGCACGGCCGGTTCGGCCGCTGCGGTGGACGTATATTTCATCATCATCGGGGAGGTTATAGTTGATCACATGGGAAAGGTCATCCACATCCAGACCTCGGGCAGCCACATCCGTGGCGACTAAAATTTGCAGTTGGCGCTTCCGAAAACGCGCCATCACCTCATCCCGTTCCGCCTGAGACAGATCACCATGGAGGGTGTCCGCATTATAGCCGTCATGCATGAGTTTATTGGCCACTTCTTTCGTCTCACGGCGCGTCCTGCAAAAAACGATCCCATAAATTTCCGGGTTAATATCGGCCACACGCTTCACCACTTCGTAACGGTCCTTGGCGTTGACCATATAATAAATATGTTGAACATTTTCAGCAGCTATATTGACTCGCGCCGCGGCAATTTCCTCAGGATCATTCATATAAGTTTTAGTGATTTCCACCACTCGCTTCGACATGGTTGCGGAAAATAGCAGCGTCTGTTTTTCCTGAGGCGTTTGAGAGAGGATCATTTCCAGGTCTTCCTTGAAACCCATGGTGAGCATTTCATCTGCTTCATCCAAAATCACCCTTTCCACATGACTGATATTTAGCCTGTTTCGTTTGATTAAATCTTTCGTCCGACCCGGCGTTCCAATAACGATTTGAGCGCCTTTTTTTAATTGTTTAATCTGGGGCTGAATGCTGGCGCCGCCATATACCGCCAAAATATTCATCCCTTTGATATACTTGGAAAATTGGGTCAAGTCTTTGGCAATCTGCATGCATAATTCCCGTGTAGGGCATAGGACCAAAGTTTGGGTACTTCGATCTTCCACATCAGTCAAATGAATGGAAGGCAATCCAAAGGCTGCTGTTTTACCCGTCCCCGTTTGGGCCGTGGCGATCAGATCATGGGCAGAAGACATTAAGTGGGGAATTGTTTTGGCCTGGATGGGTGTGGGTGTTTCAAATCCCATTTCAGTGATGGATTTGAGGATGTCCGGGTGCAGTCGGGTCTGTTTGAAATTATCCATTTATTTTTTGCTCTGAATTGGGATTAATTGCAGGATATTGAGGCTGGAAGTTACCCCCTTTATTTCACATCAAATTCAATAGATAATATTCTAATTATTATTTAAGGATGGGATTCTTAAAAGGATTTTATCCGTTATACCTTAACCCAAAAGAGGACTTTGAAAAGAAAATGAAATTAGACGCGGGTCATATTATGCAATGATTTTGGATACCGGATAAATGTGGTCACATTTTCCGGTATGACAATAATCTTGGGGCGGTACACCATGACTAAAAGGCCACACAATCTTCCGCGGCTGCGTGGGGCATTGGAATGATGAGGGACAGTTGTATGATGTCATTTGAAGCAATCAAAATCACCGTCTTGATATGGATTCATAATCTGTTTGACTATTGGAAAAAATATAGGGTTCAATCAGCATTCCATTCATGATCGATCCAGACTGGCTCGAATTGCATCAAAATCAGGGAGATCTTTTCGACCCTCCCACACCCAGGCTCTGTCCATTATTTTATCCTGCCAGTGATGCGAACTGTCCACTTCCAGATACCGATCAATGGCACATCGAATCAATTCGCTTTTGGATTTACCAGATTGTTTCGACAGTTTCTTTAAGGATTTATCTTCTTCTTTCGTGATTTAAATTTGCGTTCTGTTCATAAAAGTAGTGTATATATCATAGATCATACGGTGCAAGACAATTATCCCATTTGTCTATGATGGTTGTGCCAAATTTTCTTCTAAATCTGTCCATTGCATGGGGCATTGGAATGATAAGGAACAGTTGGATGATGTTATTTTATTCATCATTGGTATGCTTCATCATGGGTGCCCACTTCCACCGGAATGAGGACGTCATCTTTAATGATAAAATGGATCAACAACCGATACTGCATATTGATAGAGACCGAATATAAATCTGCCATTTTATCTTTCAACTTATGAAGCCGAAGATATGGATGGTACGGATTTACCTCTAGAATTTGAATTGTCTTATTATACTGTTTTACCATCTCTGGATGGCGACGCATGAATTTGACTGCGATTTTTCGATATGGCCGTGTAAAACGAATCTTATATTTCGTCATGCATTCGCTCGATGTGATCTGCTGCACTTTCTTCTATATAATCACCTTTTTCATGGGCTTCTAGAGATTCACGATATGCGGCCTCCAGTTCGCAGACACGCAAGTGGTTATACCGCTCCATATCCATGACAACGTATTTATCCTTGCCGCGGACAGAAATGGTGGCTTCTTCTACACCTTCTAGTGCATCATCTAAAATAGATACACCTCTGGTCTTGAGATCATTGGCTGTAAGCTTACTCATAATAATACCTTTTTTCGTATGATTGTTAATACGATTATTCGCACGAATAATTCAAGGCATTATTGGGGTCACGGGGACACCAGTTTATAATGATGTTTGGGCGGACCGATGTGTCCGCCCCCGTTTGAACACTGATATTCAGGCAAAAGCTTATACTTATTTGATCAAGGCAATCACAGCCTAAAATCTACGACAGTAGAAATTTAATGCGTTGTTTAGACAGCTACATGTCAATTGAGGATCGACAGGTATTACTTAGTCATGCTGCAAGTTCAGTGAATGAAGTTTATACACATCCAAATTTCGACCTTGCGAAGCAATATGTAGATAAGATTCCTATGTATGGAAATGAGGATTCGGTTTAGTACGACCAACCAAACATAATCAAATGACATTAAACGACATTACTGGATCAGATTTTGGGAGCAAGTTAGCATCTGATAGTGTTGATCATCATTCTGCAGAAACCTTTTCAATTGCAGTAATTGTGAACTTCGTCTCTTTACCTTCGATTTCAAGTGTAAAATCCTCATCAACCTCTTTCCCAATCATGGCTTGGGCAAAAGGTGAATGGTAGGTTACAATATTAGGATAAATATCAAACTCAAATTCAATGGGCCCTAATAGGTAATAGACTTCAGGCTCATCTTTCCCATCTTCAAGGACTGCAACCTTATTGCCAAATCCTACATCTTCCGTATCAATTTCACCTTTTTCGATAAACCGAAATGGCGCATGGGACTGCATCAATTGTTTTTTATATACGATCAAACTCTGCTCTTCTCTGGCAGCGTGGTATTCCGCATTTTCTTTAAGATCTCCATGATCCGCTGCTTCTTTAATTCTAGCTGCTGTCTCTCTCTTTTTTTTATCGATAGTTTTCATTTGCTTTTCTAATGCGCGGTATGTATCCCGCAAAATCAAAGTCGCCATATTGCCATTCCTATTCTTGATCGGATTAAATAAATTGTTTGGTTGAGAATGCAATTATCTGCAATTCAGGAGAAAATTAGGTCAAAGAAAAAGCCTCAACTTTCCCATAGGATACTAAAGCTTTTCAGCGCCTGCAAACCGAAGTTTCAGCGCAGGTTTGCAGCGGGGGACGCCCGCCTACATACTTACCTGACTGCCGCTAGGCAGGCGGGCAGGGATTCTCACACCGGTTCTCCTCCATCACCACCATAAACCAAAAAAGACCTCTTTCGAGACCTTTTTGGTTTTAGTAGCGGGGGACGGATTCGAACCGCCGACCTTCGGGTTATGAGCCCGACGAGCTACCAGACTGCTCCACCCCGCGTCATGTCTTTTTTGACTGCCGGTATACCTTTTGTTATTTCGACTGCTCCCCGCGTCATGAATTTTTATGTTAAAAAAACGCCTTAATCACTCGATTGAAGGCCGGCAAAATTAGGAGATTTCTGAACTACTGCCAACCCTATTTTTGGATTATTTTAAAAATAGAATTCAGGTTGGACTTCTACCTAAAAATGGCCTTACACTATGATTACTTATAGTTGCGATTTGCAGGATTATTAACCTTTCAAGTAACCATAGATCTAAGTTCACCATGAACCAATCGAAAAAACTCAATTTTTGGGCTGTTATCACCCTCGCTATAGCCATCATTCTATTGTACACTTTAAAAACACTTATCCCGCCCGGTCCCATTTTGGACCCTTTGCCCAACCCTATTTCTGATAAATCCCGGGAAAATAAACAAGCTGAAGAGGCGCAATTAAAAACAAATCCACAGCGAAATCTTTATTTCGGTGACCTCCATGTCCATACTTCCCTTTCCCTGGATGCCTACGTGGGCGGCACCCTGGCCAACCCCGATGATGCCTATAGGATTGCCAAAGGTGAGGCCATAGAGATATTTGGGAAACCGGTAAAAATTGACCGGCCGCTGGATTTTTCTGCCGTCACCGATCACGCCGAAGGGATCGGTGAAAGCATGACAATCCAAAACCCGGATGAACCGGGCCATAAGGCAATCCTGCCTCGTCTGTTTCGGTCTATCCACGAACCGAAAGAACCCATCTATTCGATTCACAATCCGGAAATTCCTGTTCACATTGATACATCCCGCCAACAAGCCCTTTTTGATATGGCATTCAAAGCCGCCAGCCAAGGGGATAGAACCCATCCCCCTTTCTTCCGGGGATACAGCACCACTACCAAGGCCTGGGACATCATCCTGGATGCAGCAGAAAACCACTACAAACCGGGGAAATTCACCACTTTTGCCGGGTATGAATGGTCCCAAACCAAAGGCCGGTCCCACCTCCATCGCAACATCATTTTCCGCGATATGATGGTGCCGGACTACCCCTTAAGCTCATTTGAATTAAGACATGAAGAAGCCCTTTGGCGCTGGATGGAGCAAATTACCGAAAAAGGTGCTACGGCAATGGCTATTCCCCACAATTCCAATTTGGCCGACGGGGGCGCCTTTTCTGATCGGGATGCACATGGAAACCCCATGACAACAGAATATGCCCAACTGCGGCAGGATTTTGAACCCTTGGTTGAAATTCACCAAGCTAAGGGCAGTTCGGAAGTCCATGCCGCCTTTTGGAAAAATGATGAATTCGCCGGTTTTGAGAACTATGCCCACGATCCGCCCATGGAAAATAACTACGTCCGCTGGGCCTTGAAAAAGGGTCTGGCGCATGAACACACCCACAGGGTCAATCCATTTAAATTCGGTATTATCGGCAGCACGGATACCCACACAGCCACCGGGGGAAAGGTCGCGGAGAATAGCGGTACGGGCAACAATGCCATTGCGGATTTCTTCCCTGAAGCACGGGCGGCCAATCGCTGGGCACTGGATCAATCATTGTTGGTGTACGAAGTGGTGAATCCCGGCGGGCTGGTGGCTGTTTGGGCTGAGGCCAATTCCCGGGGATACATCTATGACGCTTTAAAAGCGAAAGAATGTTATGCCACCAGCGGCAGCCGAATTCAATTGCGGTTCTTCGGCGGAACCGGATTTAAAGATCAGGACAATTCGGTGGAAGAAATGGTCAAGGATGGATATACCCGAGGCATTCCCATGGGCCGGGATCTGCCGGGTAATATTCAAAACCCGGAATTCCTGATTTGGGCTAAAAAGGATTCAATCGGCGCCAATCTCGACCGAATCCAAGTAGTGAAGGGTTGGCATAAGGACGGTGAGCTCCATGAGAAGATTTTCAATGTGGCTTTATCCGATGGTAGAACGGTGGCCCCTGATGGCAGTGTGCCTGATAATGGCGCCACCGTGAATCTGAAAACAGGTGCATTTTCTACCGATGTTGGGGCAGAAGAGTTAATGGTGATTTGGAAGGACCCTGAATTTGACCCGGAAGCCAAAGCCTTTTATTATGTCCGTGTGATTGAAATCCCCACCGCCAGTTGGCAATTATGGGATCAGATTCGCTATGGAACAGAATACCCCGATCATATTTCAATGACAGTCCGGGAACGGGCCTGGTCCTCTCCCATTTGGTATTCTCCAAAAAATTGAATTTAAAAAAATCGATCCAAAAATTGCTTTGGTTTAAGGATTTCTATCCCTTGGTACCCATGAGCATCCAATAAATGCTTGTCTCCACTTACCACAACTTTCGCCCCGGATAACAGGGCACACAACACAAATTTATCATCGTCCGGATCCACGGTGATATCCGGATACCCCTCAGGTAATTCAATTAGTAAAGAATGAAGTGAAATCAGTTCTAAAATTTCAGAAATGTCTATGGCAGGAAATTCGTTGGAAATGCTATCAGCAACCCGATGATATTCTTCTAAAATTTCCAGCGAAACAACCAATTCTATTTCACGATCATGCCATAACTGAAGTATTTCATGAGGCGGCCCTTTCCAAAAAATCCCTGAAATAATTACATTGGTGTCAAGGACAACCCTCAAAATTATTTTCTGGCTTTTTTAATGGCAGATTTAAGGTCCTTCCTCTGGAACCCGGCCTTTTTTGCCTGGGACCGCGCTTTGGATATTAGAGCGTTAAATTGGTCCAAAGACGGCGGGGTGAGCAATTTTAACAAAATAACATCCCCCTCACTGATGACGGCAAATTGTACGCCCTTTTCAAGGTTCATGGCTTTGCGAATATCTTCGGGAATAACGACCTGACCTTTGCTGGACATTTTTGTTGTACGCATAGTTTTCATATTTCTTTTAATCTTACTGGTAAGATTATATTGATTTAATGATAGATTACAATAAATATTTTCCTAAAAAGTATATGCCCTTGATTCTTTAGAGTCTTACCAATTCTATAATCTTCTCCCCTGCCTGTCCACCTTTGGAGGGTCATTGGGAAGAAGTTTTGGTCCCTGCTTTATTTCTCTATTTAAGCAGGATGACCTGATGGTAAATCAAATATTTTCCTCCTTCACTTCCAATATTTTTAAATCTTCCGAACAATCGTACAAACTAATTTCTCCTCCATCCGGCACAACATAATTGTCCCCTTCAATTAAATTATTTTCACCATCATAATCCAAATTACAATTTCCTTTCAAAATAAAATGAAACATAAATGGACTATCATTTTTCCTGCTAAACTTTTCCTTCGGATATAAAGTCCGCACCGACATACCGCCATTCATGGCTGCATGCACGCCAAATTCATTTGAATCATTCGGCGCATATTTATAATGGACAAATTTTTGTCCGCCAAATAATCGTCCCGGATCTTTCTTACCTGTGGGTAATTCCAACCCATGATCCCGCCCTGTCATATGTTTGGCCGGACTGTTCACTTCTACCACTTCCAGGGGACTGCTAGATTCCAGTACACGGTGACGAATCCCGGGCGGCTGAAGAATACAATCTCCTTCATTCATGATGAACGGCTCGCCCTGGTCCTCGTAAACCAGTTTCACCCAACCCTTGTAGAGATAGATAATCTGGAACTTAACCCGGTGGTAATGAACATAATCATTCACCGCTCCCCCCTTAGGTATTTGAATATGGGAAGCCCCGAAGCGGCCATTTTGATTAAAAAGTAAATTCCGGTAGCGCATACCCACCCGGCCCAGGACCCAAGGCGATTTTTCACTTATTCGGGTTAATTCAAATTTTGATTCTTTGGGTGGCAGATCTATGGGTGGATTCAGTTCAACCGATTCGGTTGATCCAATTTCTTCTCCGTTCCCAATTCGGACATAATCCGGGTAGGGACCATTATCTTGTTCCACCAGTCGAATTCGCCGGCCCTTTGAGGAAATATCTATTGTCTCTGGATCATCAGCGGGGAAAATACAATCCAATTGAAACCCGTGATTTTCCGTAAAAAGCTCCATGATCTCTTGCACATCAGCGCATGGAACAATCAATGCTTTTACAGTGTCCCTACTCAAATCAATTAAAACTATTTACAGTACTGTCCAAAACGTTTTGAAATAGGCGTACCCGGTTTGTTGTCCTCGTCGATCATGGACAGATTATTCCCATTGATCTAAAACCAATCCCCCTAAGCCTTACCAATTCAGGGCCAATTGAACCGATTTGGGTCGCGTTTCTAAATATATCAAAGGAATATCTACCCATTTTTTATTGACCCCTCTATAATTCTCCCCTATGACCCTCTAAAGGCGGACAGGCAGGGGAGATAAATATTTTCCCCCAAGTTCCTTTTCCCCTGCGCTCTCGCTAATAGGGGAAATACAAAGCCTGTCTGCCGTAGTGCCAGCGCAGGCAGGGGGTCTTAAAGATTTTTCCAGCAAAAATTTTATGGCTTCAGCCAAATGTTTTGGACAGGCTTGAACTATTTACTTTTATAACAATCAGCATAATACGTGATCCACTTAAGGTAATCATAGAAAGCCTGGTCTTTGAAGCTTCCCAAACTATCCGGTTTAAACTTCGGTCCGCCGCCGTGTTCCATCCCGGTGATATTTCCATAATCCGTTTGGACTGTATAGTTTTTTTCCAATGGTTTAGTTATCAGTCTGCTCTTCAGAGGATCATCATGGTTGATGCCGCCGATGCCAATGACATTATACATGGTGTAAAGGGCCGATTCCTTTTGGTCGCCGGTCCACGAAAAAAACAAAGGCGCGGCAAACATAGCGACAATAAAAAGGGATGGGAGAATGTGGTTCATAATTCTTTTTTCAACTCATCACACTTTACCAAAATTTCTTCCAAGACCCAATTCAAATTTTCATCAATCTCATTATTGAAAAATCGAATAAGAGTGTAATTCCAGGATTTAAGGTCATCCTGTCTTTCTTCATCCTTTACTTTTTGTTTTGGATCAAGGTGACCACTTCCATCCAATTCGACGATTAATTTGATTTCCATGCAAAGGAAATCGACAACATAATCATCAATACTCGCTTGCCTCCGAAATTTATAGCCGCCTAACTGTCTGCCCTTTAAATGTTGCCATAGTTTATGCTCCCATGGCGTTGGGCGATTCCTGAGGTTTTTCCTGATTTGGTTTAATGCAGGTTTGTTGACTTGTTTAATGTTCTTCATTTTTTATTGTTTATTGACCTGACCACCCCATAATCCCCTCCTATTACAGGAGGGGAAACCACATCTTATCCACTATCTTACGGGAAAGATTTTTAAGACAATCAAATTTCTATTTATTTGAGCCTTGGTCTTCTCCCCTGCTTGCTCGCCATGAAAATCATGTTGCAGGTGGGTCACAGGAGAGAAAATCAGTAAATTACCCTCAAGCCGTTCCCCCTGTAATAGGGGGAATACAAGGGGGTCAAAATATATCTTCATAGATTTTCAGATAATACCCCAATCATTTAATTTTTTAGTCTTCTTTCTTGAGCAACCCAATATCCTCAATTAACCGGTTCACTTCATGGGCAATCGTTCCGTTATAAATTCCGCGGATTTTCCTCTCCTTATCCACAAGAATGAAATTCTCAGTGTGGATAAAGGCATTCTCTATCTTTTCTTCAATTTTTGATATACTGAAATACCCATTTCTGGCGATGCCATATAAGTCCTTTTTCTCACCCGTGACTAAATGCCATTTCTCGCTGTCGATATTGTGTAATTCACCATAGGCTTTCAGGACGGACACTGAATCATTCTCCGGGTACACTGAATGTGATATGATCTTCACCGCACCATCGTCCTTAAAGGCTGATTGAACTTTTTTCATATGTTTTGTCAGCGTCGGACAAATGCCCGGGCAAGTGGTAAAAAAGAAGTCCGCCACATAAATTTTGCCGTAGAATGTCTCGTTAGTAATTTCTTTTCCATTTTGATCTGTGAAGCTAAAATCGGGAATTCTGTGGACTTCATTTATACCCGTCGGTGTCTCTCCCACCCAATCTGGATCCAAATCGGATGGATGATAAATAGGCAGTCTGAAAGGAACTGCGTCCCTGCTCAGAAAAAAAGCGAGCCCAACGGAAATACCCAATGTGACCGTAATGATTAATTTTTTTATCATTGATAGGGACTCATGCATAATGAGGCCCCCATAAACCCGTATCGCTTTCCATTGGTATAAGTGTATTTAAACTGGAGTTTACCGTCCTCACGCCAACCCTGTTGGAGTCCATTCTGACGCCCGGAAAGAAAAAGATTCACGCGCGCTAATTGTCCATTGGCAAACCATTCCTTTGCCTCACCGGATAAGTGGCCATTTTTATATTCCTGCTCCAATCTCAGATTACCATTGGGCCACCAGCCCCGGTGGATCCCCACCGCTTTTCCTTTTTTATACTGACCTTCTGATTTCAATTTGCCATCTGCATAATTGGAAAGGGATTTCCCATGAAGTTTTCCTTTTATATATGTCTCATCAGACCACGCACCACTTAATTCCAATTTCTTCAGATGGCCGGAGAACAGGCGGTTATTTTGATAAACTCCCCCATTGAGGATTGAAAAAGATTCATCAAAAATGAACACGGATGATTGACACCCTGCCATCAGAAAAAACAGGCTGATTAAAATTAACCTCAATTCCCGGGCCCTCCCGGGCCGCCCCATCCTGACCCCACCGTACCGCG
Organism: uncultured bacterium; assembly: GCA_964343505.1. GTDB lineage: Bacteria > Fidelibacterota > Marinisomatia > Marinisomatales > TCS55 > TCS55. The sequence continues at coordinate 11,624 of CAYFJU010000045.1, read as the reverse complement.
AAAGGATCCTACGATATAGGGCGCTGTGGCTGTGGTATGGTAATGGTAAATCCCATCCGGAAAATCGGGAGTGGGTCCAAATTCGCCATGACTGTCATCCAGATTAGAAACATTTTTTCCGTCATCATTTTTGGGACCGTAAACGGGAAACCCATCGGCGGCGAATCCGAGGAAATTATCTTCGGTCGGTAACAGGATCGAATCGGGAATCATGTGGTAATGGTACTCCCCCCGTCTGGCAGGATGCCCGGCACTACCATCCAAACTGCGGGCCACCCCTTCGCCAGGGATAATAACTGTATTTCCCGCCTCGTACTGGTTGAATAATGGTGTCCCGTTAATGGATACACCGATGGGGCCCAAAAATGTATCTGTTGTGTTGGTTAACACTTTAGGTTTGAGTGGGACGCGAAATGTATAATTTCTTTCAGCAATCAAATTCGGATTTTGCCGAAAGCCCGACTGCCCCTCTGACCACATATCATTGGTCCCATCCTTGTCACGATCCACCCAATAGTAATATCCATTCTGCGATAAGTTTTCTGTTTTGGGAAAGTATGGACTTTTATGCCCCGGAACACCGTCAGCCCTAATTACAATATTATCACCTTCCGTATAAATATTAACGGACGAATCAAAATATTTGAACAATTTCGTTAAATCAAACTCAACCGTATTCATATCATCGATTTCGTCTTCAGTGTTATTTTTGACAGAATCACACCCCAATAAAACCAATATAAAAATGACTAAAGTGGTTTTTTTCTTCTTCAATTTACAATCTCCCTTTTGAACCCATTAGACCCTAAGTAATAGGTGAAAGTTAATTTTACACAGAATAATCATATTATCGGACAACCAAATGGCGTAAGTTTTGTCGATACAGGGAACAACCAGATTTTCTGTTTGTTATAAAGTCGCAATTCATTTTGGTATTAGGAGAATCCCATGTTTAAAAAATCACTCATTGTCGGCATTCTTGCGGCCATTTTTTTGGTTGGTTGCACACAGAAAGCCGATACACCATTCTCAATCGAGTATGAAAAATATACCCTCAACAATGGATTGGAGGTTATCCTCCACGAGGATAAATCTGATCCAATAGTTGGCGTAGCCATCCAGTACCATGTTGGTTCCAACAGGGAAACCCACGGACGGACAGGCTTTGCCCACCTGTTCGAGCATATGCTTTTCCAGGAATCCCAGCACGTGGGGCAGGATCAGTTCTTTAAGAAAATTCAAAACGCGGGCGGTACCCTCAATGGAGGCACCAACAAGGATGGTACTGTTTATTACGAAGTTGTTCCTAAAAATGCGCTGGAAACTGTCCTTTGGATGGAATCAGACCGCATGGGCTGGCTCCTGTCTACGGTCACACAGGCTGCTTTTGAAAACCAGCAGGAAGTGGTTCAGAACGAAAAACGCCAACGGGTAGATAACCGCCCCTACGGCCACAACAATTATGTAATCATTAAAAACCTATATCCCGAAAGCCACCCATACAATTGGACGACCATCGGTGAGTTAGAAGACCTGCAAAACGCAACGTTGAAGGACGTACGAGATTTCTACGAAAAATGGTACGGCCCCAACAATGCCACTATGGTCATTGCCGGTGATATCAAAAAACGGGAAGTGAAAAAATTAGTCGAAAAATATTTCGGTGAAATTAAACCCGGTCCCGATAATGGTAATCCTGAACCCATGCCGGTCAAGTTAAGGGAAACCAAAAAAGTTTATCATGAAGATAATTTCGCCCGTTCACCCCGTCTTTCAATGGTCTTCCCTACTGTGGATCAACAGCATTTTGATGCGGCGGCTCTGGAATTATTAAGTCAACTGCTGGGTGACGGAAAAAAAGCGCCCCTGTATAAGGTCATCGTTGAAGAGAAGAAACTGGCCCCCAATCTATATTCATACAGCGGCACGCAGGAAATCGCCGGAACATTTAATATTGTTGTCAGTGCATTTCCAACCTCCAGCCTCACGGATGTAGAAGCGGCCGTTCATGAAGCACTAGACCGCTTTGAGAGTGACGGCTTTACTGAAGAAGACTTGGAACGCCTGAAGGCCAAATATGAAACTGGATTCTACCAGGGTATTTCCTCTGTTTTAGGCAAAGGATTTCAACTGGCATATTATAACGAGTATTATGATTCCCCGGATGCGATTGCTGTCGAACTGCAGAAGGTCCTCGATGTGAATATGAGTGATGTGAAGCGGGTTTACGAAAAATACATCAAAGATCAAAATTATGTCATGACCAGTTTCGTCCCAAAAGGGAAAGTGGACCTCGTTGCGGAGGGATCTGTTCTCTTTCCTGTGAAAGAAGAGAAGATTGTCAAAAATGTTGAAAAAGAAGCCGGTGAAGGCGGGATGGATGTGACAGAAATCCCTTCTACTTTTGATCGCTCCGTTGAGCCTGAAAATGGTCCCCAGCCCCGGTTGAACCTGCCCAAAATCTGGCAGCACGATTATGATAAAGGCATTGCCCTCTATGGGGCCAAACACGATGAACTTCCTTTGATCAGTTTTGGTATTTCAATTGATGGCGGCATGCTCCTGGATGATCCGAACAAAGTCGGTGTGGCCAACCTCATTACCGATATGATGATGGAAGGTACGGCTAACAAAACACCGATTGAATTGGAAGAAGCGATTGACGCTCTTGGATCTTCCATAAGGATGTACACAGGGAAACAATCCATTGGTGTGGAAGTCACCACCCTGAAACGGAATTTTGATGCCACCTTGGCCTTGGTTGAAGAGATTTTGTTTGAGCCCCGCTGGGATGCAACTGAATTTGACCGGATCAAACGTGAAACGGCCGAATCCATCAAACGCCGGGCCGCTGTCCCCTCCTCAATCGCTTCCAATGTCTATAACAAACTCATCTACGGCGATCATATCCTGGCAAATCCTTCAATCGGTTCGGTCGAATCTGTAGAATCCATTGAACTTGACGACTTGAAAAATTACTATAACACCAATTTTTCCGCCCACTTGGCCAAGATCAGCATTGTAGGCGATGTTACCCGCAGTGAGGCCGTGAAGGCCTTTAAAGGTCTCGTTGAAAACTGGGAAGCAAAAGATGTGGCCTTCCCGGTATATGAACTGCCGGCCCCGGATAAAAATGCCAAAGTATATTTCGTAGATGTACCCAATGCCAAACAATCTGAAATTCGTATTGGATATTTAGGTTTGGCCAAAACCGATCCCGATTATTATGCCGCCACGGTAATGAATATGAAACTTGGTGGTAATTTCAGCGGAGATGTAAACCTTGTCCTTCGGGAAGAAAAAGGCTTCACATACGGTGCCCGTACCGGTTTTAGCGGCTCAAAATTACCCGGGAAATTCACCGCTTCTTCTGGTGTCCGTTCCAACACAACCGAAGAATCAGTCAATATTTTTAAGGAGCTGATGACGGCCTATCATGATCCGATCTCTGATGAAGATTTGGATTTCACTAAAAATGTATTGCTCAAATCGAATGCCCGCCGTTTTGAAACATTGGGTGCCCTGCGTAGAATGATTGATAATATAGCGACGTATGGTTTCCCTTTTGACTACATTAAAGATCAGGAAGAAACCGTTCGGGATATGACCGTAGCAAGCCATAATGAATTGGCACGGAAACTGATTCGTCCCGACGAAATGATTTACCTGGTCGTGGGTGATGCAGCCACACAACTGGAGGGTATGAAATCACTGGGCTTCGGTGATCCCATCCTTTTGGATGCTGATGGAAATCCAGTTAATTAATTAACACTCAAAATATCACCACAATAAAAAACCCTCCGCAATTTGCGGGGGGTTTTTTATAACTTCAAGCATGGACCTCTTCCCATCAATGAACGACTGGGCCCTTTTTGGATTAATTTTCATCGGCGTTTTTATCGTTTTGGCGTTGGCAGAAATGATCCGAAATAAGCAGGGATGGCCACCGGAATCCACCCGCCAATTTGTTCATGTTTTAATCGGGATGATCGTTGCACTCACTCCGTTTTTATTTGAGTCCAATATTCAATTGATTTCTCTATCTTCATTATTTATTGCAATTAACTGGTTTATGCTCCGATCAGAAAAGTTTGCCAGTATGCATGCGACGGCCCGAAAAAGTTATGGCACTGTTTACTTCCCATTCGCCGTCCTCATTTTGGCATTTTTTTGGTGGGACAAACCCATCTCATTTATTTTGACTGTTTTAGTATTGGCCATAGCCGATCCCATCGCTGCTTACATGGGTGCCAAAGGACGAACAATCTATTATCCTTGGCGAGATAAGAAATCCCGCCGCGGATCCCTGGCCATGTTCGGAGCTACTTTTCTTATCATTATGTTAGGGACGGATCTACTGGCCCGCATCTACGGCGCTTCATTTTTCATTCCCTTCCCGGTTTTATTGGGCTTAAGCTTATTCACCGCTTTTTCCGCTGCCTTGGCAGAATCCATCAGTTTTCGCGGTTCGGACAATTTATCTATCCCCGTCGCGACCTTTTTGTCCTACGAAATCTTCCTGATCAATTATACCCACGGCACCCTTCCCAATTTATTGGTATGGACGGCCCTTTCAATTGCCATTTTTGCGTTAGCATGGAATCGAAAATCCGTATCCGCCAGTGGCGCAATCAGTGGTTATTTGGTAGGAATCATCATTTTCGGCGCCGGCGGATGGCCTTGGATAACGCCCCTCGTATTTTTCTTTATATCATCGTCGATCCTTTCACATTTACACTATAAAGAATATGCGGAACGGAATATTTTACAAGTATTGGCTAATGGCGGTGTGGGCGCTGTCTTTGCCGTCGTCTATTTTTTCTGGGGGTTTCCTCCGGCCATCGTCCTTTATCTCGGTGCCATAGGCGCGGCTACGGCTGATACTTGGGCCACTGAAATCGGCTTTTACTCTAAATCAAAACCGCGGCTTGTTTTATCTAAAAAAATTGTCGAACGGGGAACTTCAGGCGGTGTGACCTTTATGGGTATTGTCGGTTCAGCCCTGGGGGCCTTGATCATCGGTGTTTTGGGTGAAGAGATCCTGAGCATGAATGACCTCCTGCTCCCCCTCGCTGTGGCGGGATTGATTGGCTCCCTCACCGATTCCATCCTGGGGCGATTTGTCCAAGCCCAATTCAAATGTAATCAATGCGGTGAACAGACTGAGGACAGGTATCACTGTAAGACAAAAACTGATTTAATATTCGGCTCCCGCTGGATCGGTAATGATATGGTGAACTTCATCAATACCATTACCGGTGCCGCCGTGGCCTATTTCTTCTGGATGAATTATGGATAAAGAAACCCGCTATCAAAATGTTTTGAAGACGACCAGGGCCGTCCTTGACGGCTATCCAATGGATGAAATTGGGAAAATGGCGACTTTAGCATCCATCCTGAAATCAGAATTCAGTGAGTGGGTATTCTGCGGTTTCTACCGCGTAGTAAAAAATGATTTACTTGAAATCGGCCCCTATCAAGGGGATGTGCTGGCCTGCGGCCACATCACTTTTGGCCGCGGTGTATGCGGTGCCGCCGCCACAAATCAGGAGACGGTAATCGTTGATGATGTATCAGAATTTCCCGGTTATATTTCTTGTGATGATCAAACCGTATCTGAGATCGTTGTTCCGGTGATCAAAGATGGAAAATTGATCGCTGTCCTGGATATCGATGGAGATACGGCAGGGCAATTCGATTCAGTAGACCAATCCTTTCTGGAAGAACTGGTCAAATTCATATAAAAACTGTACGATAACCATCCCCCGCCTGAAAGACTCAGTCGGGCAGGCTGGTTGTCGACCATAGATTTTCTACTAGTAATGCCACGATTCGCAAGTTCATCGTTGCAATCCAAAAACAAAAAACCCCCGCATTCTGCGGGGGTTTCAAGTTTGCTGTTATGTTCTGAATCGTTTAAATCACTTTATAAACGATCAAACCAACCATTACGATGAGAGAAACAAAGATCATGGATACGCCCATATTACCTTTTTTGATTTCTTCCCATTCGTCAATATCTGTTGATAGCCAATCGAAAACTTTCAGCGAAATTCCAACGCCTAATCCGAAACCGATAGCCGCTGTGATCGCCCAAAGCAAGGAACGACCATACTGTGCGAACATGCCACCCCAACTGGTAGGATCTAACATTCTTCCTCCTTTTACAGTGTTTGAATTGAATCTTTTATCAGGCGCATAAACCCTGCCGTATCTACTTTTCCGTCAGCGAGTTGACGAATCTGAGCGGCAGTTGCCTTGGCCGTGATAATTGTATTTTGTCTGGATACCGGTATCGTAACCGTCACTTCCGTATTGGCCGGTACAATTGCATTATATCCGGGTTTCTTCTTCGCAAAAGATTCCTGGTGATTGATGGCCTGCCCCACGGCAATGAAGCCCACCAGCATCACCATTTCAAAGTTGTTGCGAAGACTTTGCATCTCAATCGTAAAATGATAAGAACCGTCGGCATTCTTTGTGAGCGCCATTTTCTTTTCATCCACGGTGACGCGGTAGTATTTGCAGGTATTGGAAACTTTCCTGTAAAAGCCATAATTCGCGTATGCAAATTGGGAGCCCATCACAAGAACGATTGCCAATGAGAGAATTTTTCTAGTGGTCATTTAATTACCATATATTAGGGTTAAACAAGCGTAATTTTACAGGAACACCTATCCCTGAGTCAAGCGCCAAATACAATTTTCCCATTCTTTAAAACGAAGCGGATTGGATGGTTTGTGACATAATAGGGGATATCCAACAGAGAATCCAATTCCCAAAGGATGAGATCTGCTTTTTTCCCCACTTCTACAGAACCGATTTCCTTCTCAAGCCCCAATGCTTTAGCCCCATGATATGTTGTTGCCCGATAGGCTTCTTCTACATTCATGCCTAAATGCATACAGGCTAATGTCATAATGAAGGGCATGGATCGAATATGACAGCTCCCGGGGTTGAAGTCCGTAGCCAGTGCCACCGTAATCCCTGCGTCAATTATCTTTCTCGCCGGCGCATAAGTGGATTTACCGAGGAAAAAGGTCGTTCCCGGAAGGAGGGTTGCAACCACATTATTCTCAACCAAAGATTGGATGCCTTTGTCACTTACTGCCATAAGATGATCGGCGGATAATGCACCGATTGCTCCTGCCAATTCGGCCGAGCCTGAATCCACAAATTCATCTGCATGGAGGCGAGGTTTTAATCCATGGTCAACACCCTTTTCTAAAATTCGTCTGGTTTGTTCTACAGTGAAATAGCCCTCTTCACAAAATACATCATTAAAAATAGCAATGCCCTGTTCAGCCACAGCGGAAATTATTTCATCACAAATGAGATCCACATAAGCATCATGATCGTTGGCGAATTCTTTTGGAAAGGCATGGCCACCCATAAATGTGGGTACCATATCGATAGCATGAGATTTGTTCACTTCATGGATTACATCCAAAGATTTGAGTTCAGAATCCGCGTCTAAGCCATACCCGGACTTAGCCTCAATTGTGGTCGTCCCCATTTCGATGAATCGATCCATTCGCGATGAAACCTTCTCAACCAATGCTTCGCTGGATGCATTTCGAACCCCCTCCACACTAGAAACAATTCCGCCCCCCTTCTTAGCAATTTCTTCATAGCTGGCCCCTGCCAGCCGCATGGCATATTCTTCATCCCGTTTATTGAAAAAAACCGGATGAGTATGAGAATCCACAAACCCCGCTGTGACCATTTTACCGCCGCAATCAATAGCATGATCTGCCTCCCCTTCACCAATGGCTGCAATGAGTCTATTTTCGATAAGGATCGCCGTATTTTCGATTGTCTGCACACCATTCGCATTGGCGGTAACCAACCGTCCGATATTAAATAGGAGTGTTGATTTTGGATTGTTGATTGACGATTTATGATTATCCACGAACAAATCCTAAACCAAGCATCAAATATCTTAAATCAAAAATCGTCAATCACCAATCATCGGAATATCCACATCCCAATCTTTCGCATTCTGGATGGCATCCTCATAGCCCGCGTCGGCATGACGAATAATGCCCATACCCGGATCGTTGGTCAAAACAGATGCCAAGCGTTTTTCCATTTCTGGCGTACCATCGGCACAGATCACCTGCCCTGCGTGGATGGCCAACCCCATTCCTACACCGCCGCCATGATGGATGGACACCCAGGTGGTACCGCTGGCTGTACTGACCAAAGCGTTTAACAGGGGCCAATCTGCCACAGCATCAGAACCATCTTTCATGGCCTCTGTTTCACGGTAAGGCGATGCGACAGAACCACAATCCAAATGATCACGACCGATGACGACCGGTGCGGATAATTCACCATTGGCCACCATTTGACTTAAAGCGACGCCGAATTTTGCACGCTGTGTATATCCCAGCCAGCAAATTCGAGAAGGCAACCCTTGAAATTGCACCTGTTCCCTAGCCATTTTGATCCATCGTGTGAGTGTTTCATCTTCGGGAAACATTTCAAGAACCTTTTCATCCGTCTTATAAATATCTTCCGGATCACCTGACAAGGCTACCCATCGGAATGGCCCTTTCCCCTGACAGAATAGATCCCGGATATAAGCCGGCACAAAACCTGGAAAATCGAATGCATTCTCCACACCGGCTTTTTTGGCCTGCCCTCTCAAGTTGTTGCCATAATCAAAGGCGATTGCACCCTGCGATTTCAAGTCCAACATACCTTGGCAATGCTCGGCCATGGCCCGATAGCTTTCTTTAATATATTTATCCGGATCAGATTTGCGTAAGTCCAAGGCTTCTTCATAGGTCATGCCATTGGGCACATAACCATCCAACTCGTCGTGAGCGGATGTTTGGTCCGTGATCATATCCGGAACAATGCCCATTTTCGCCATTTGGGGTACAATGTCCGCCGCATTGGCCTGAAGGCCAATGGATAGAGGCTTCCCCTTCTGCTGGGCATCCCGCGCCATAGAAAGGGCATCATCGAGAGAATCAGTGGCTACATTTAGATATTTGGTTTCGAGACGGCGTCGAATCCGGAATGGGTCAATTTCGATACAAATAGTTACACCGTTGTTCATGGTAACGGACAATGGTTGAGCGCCGCCCATACCCCCCAGGCCGGCGGTCACGACCAATTTCCCGGTGAGATCAGAATTGTAATGCTGTTGTGCGGCGGCGGCGAATGTTTCGTATGTCCCCTGCAAAATGCCCTGAGTGCCGATATAGATCCACGAACCGGCGGTCATTTGGCCATACATCATGAGGCCCTGCTTATCTAATTCATTGAAGTGTTCCCATGTGGCCCAATCCGGAACAAGGTTGGAATTGGCAATCAAAACTCTCGGTGAAGTTGTATGCGTTTTAATGACACCCACCGGTTTCCCCGATTGAATCAACAATGTTTCATCTTCATCCATCCTTTTCAGCGTATCGAGAATGGCATCATAACATTCCCATGTACGAGCGGCTTTCCCTTTGCCACCATACACTACCAATTCATCTGGATTCTCCGCCACGTCGGGATCAAGATTATTCTGGATCATGCGGTATGGCGCTTCGATCTGCCAGTTTTTACAGGCAAGGTCTGTACCGCGAGGGGCATTAATTATCCGTTTCGACATTAAATTAAATCCTTTTATTTCGTAAAAATATAGTCGGAAATTTAATCAATGCCTGACATACTCCATAACCTTACAATCAATTCTTCACCGGAAAATGTGTACCGCGCTGTGGCTTCACCCGATGGGCTCAACGCATGGTGGACAAAATCCGCATCCGGCGTTCCTGAATTGGGTGCAGAATACAACCTCTACTTCAGTGATGAATATGACTGGCGGGCCATTGTCCTTGAAAATGATGAATATAATAAATTCGTATTGGAGATAACTGTGGCCGATGGTGACTGGACCGGGACAAAAGTCCGCTTCTTTTTAACCGAAAATAATGGATACACTGACCTCTGTTTTGAGCATACGGGATGGCGTGAAACAAATGACCATTTTCGCACTTCTTCCTATTGCTGGGGGAGATATTTGAGATTACTGAAAAATTTTGTCGAAGAGGGCATTATTATTCCATTTGAAGAGAGAGAAAAATTAGATTTAAATTGAACCGAGATGTAATAATTGGTGTATCAATAATCGCTCACTTTGAGGAGAAATTGAAATGTTAAAAAAACAAGAGTAATGGGAAGCCATTTAACAAAAAGGAATGTGGCATTTTATTTTTAAATATGGAGTCCTTTATTGGGGCGGCAGTATGGCATTGTTCTTTTATTTAATAATCTTCCCCATATTGAATTATTTCGATGGAATAAAATTTCAATTATTTGAAGTTTTATTTAACACCCTTCCTATATTTATTGGTGGAGGTCTTTTGTTTGGTTTTTCAATGTGGTTTATAGGTAAAAAGATGAACTCTGTTCCGAAAGAAATTCAACTCGAAAAGATGAAAAATTTAATCGATAAAGGTGTATATCGTTTTTCTATTTTATTAGGTTTATTATGGGGGCTCGTTTTAGTTTTATGCGTTCAATACTTATTCCCATTTATAAGGGGTAACGAAATCAAATCTCTAGATTGGCACCTTTTACTTTATCCCGCTATGGGAATGTTGTTCGGAATTCAAATATTTTTTATGAATAAAAAATCATATAAAAAAGAAATATCATCGGAATAAAGTTTATCATGCTTGACTTAAGAGATGATTTAGATAAAATGGATGATTCAAAAGGATTCATCTATTTTGTCGGCAGATATGGTGTTCTATATTTTAGTGGAAGTTTTGCCCTTATTTTAATACTTCTAATAATCATTCTAAAATTTTTACCCAATCTTGAAGGGCCAACAACTAGTGAATCTTTAGATTTATTATTTCTTATATTGGGCGGTGGAATATTAATGGGATCATTATTGTGGTTCCTTAAAAAACGAAAGAACAAACTTGCTCGTGAGGGAAAATTAAAAACTTGGGAAGAAGTACGATCAAAAGGAAAATGGAATTACCTCATTCAACATGGCCTTCGTTTCGGATTGATTATGATTTTTCTATACCATGTTTTAATCCCTTTTCTTCATGGGGATCAAATACGTTCATTTAACATTTACTCTCTTATATTTCCCTTAGGTGGTATAATAATGGCATTATTTGATTGGTGGTCGAACGAACGAAAATATTTAAAAAAGATAAATGGATAAACTCATTTTAAAGGAATCAATATGAGTTATATAGAAAATAACTGACCAAAGATTCGAGAAAAAGGTAAATGGCATTTTATTATAAAATATGGTGCTATTTATTGGGGCGTCGGATTTGCTGTTGTAATGAGTATTATTACACCATGGGTAGAGGGACTAATAAAAAACGAGATGTTTGTATTGGATAAATCTCAATTGTTAGCCCATCTAATTGTTTCCCCTTTGGTAGGTCTTTTATTTGGATTTGGGCTTTGGAAAAATTATGAGAAAGAATATTTAGAAGAAAAATTATCCGGATGAAATGAATAAAATTTGTATGCCGATCCTTTATTATTACTGATGAACTATTTATTGTATGTCATCATAAAAAACCAAATTATAATGTGTTCTGTTTGCGAGATGTGTTGACACTTCGTGCGCTTTGAAGTTGACATTT
>CAYFJU010000044.1:0-25676 GCA_964343505.1 uncultured bacterium | reverse complement strand
CATAATCAAACCGGAAAGGATACCACTGTCAGATAAAGTCGTGGTCAGTGCACATTATAGCATGGTTATTTTTAAACTATACTTTCACTTTAACCATGTTAAAGTTAAATATTTACTATTGATATTGAGTTTATTGAATGATTTCTAAGCGAACGTCCCGCAACGATTCGTGAACTCATCGTCGCAATCCAATTACCTAAATGACTTTAATCCCTTCCCCAAACGCCACCATTTTGTTCTGGTGAATGATCTCCTTTTCGTAAGGGGAGATTATTTTCCTGAGAGCGCTCAGGGTTACATTCAAACTATTTACAAAACTTTCATCCTGCACCAGGGGTCAGAGGGATTGATGAATGTCTGCATGAGTCATTTTATGATCCGGCGATTGGGCTACCAAGGCAAGCAATTCAGCAATTTGTTGATGGCGGTCAACCCCATCTAAATCAAGGATTCGACCATCAACCCATATGATCAATTCATCTGCGAATTGAAGGGTAACCCCTTCAGTTAAAATACCGTTCTTGTTTGATTTTATTTTCGACGATGCAAGGTGAGCGTCAGACAATCCAGACTTCTTTTTTTGATGGGCAACCACCCCATATCCAATACCGGCACAGACCAATAAGAACAACCCGATCACCCATTTTAAATCCCCGGCCTCATCAAGGTTTTCATCCATGAGCTGATTCAGGTTGATCACCGGTAATGAAATGGTTAAAATTCGAATTTCCGGATGAGATTCCTCTTCATTACGCATATAAACACAGGCCAATTGATTGGTTTTTTTTAAATAAAACAGAAAGGTTGGGTTGGAACGGCCCAACCCTAAGGTTCGAATATGTTCGAATGCCCGAACACCGATTGTCCCCCGAAAAAAAAATGGGGTGAATCTTTTTGGTTCGCTTTCCTCACTATGAAAAAAAATTCATTTTTATCCGGCAGGGCCAATGGAGTAAAATTTTGAAATTTCCCGTCTGGTACATCCCATTCCCAAATTTTTTCCATGGTTAATTCGTCGGGTGAAAACAGCCAAACATCGTAATAGGTTTCAAACCCCCTTTGTTGATCCCCCGATTCATTCCCCCACCCCAAAAAAAGGAGAGCACCATTCCGTTTTTCATCCCATTATATAGATAATACCTACCGGGGATTGAAGGCATCATCACTCAGGATTTGAACGGTCAAGGTATCCCATTTCAACTGTGCTTCATTGTACTTTAATACATGATTCTTTACACGATAATGACCGTATCCGCCAATGGTGTAAAAATTCCCGTTTCGGGGATCAATAATTTTACCGGACCCATGATAGTTCTCTTTGCTGCTTAATGGTTTATCCATAATCCATTGCCTAATTTTAGGATTCCACTCCACCACAGGTCCTTCACCGCCGCCAAAAAATCCCCGTAATGTTTTTTTAAAAGGATCATCAACCATGTCAAATTGGTCGTCCAATGCACTCGGCATTGTTGTTAATTCACTTTCCCTGGTATTTGCATCGAGGACCATGAGGGAATCGCCGTAAGTCAAAATAAAGGCATTGCCTGAAGAAAAATATTCAAAGTCCGGGTCAATTTGAAAAGCGCGCTGAAAGGACGTTTTCCAGCGATAATGGTTTTCCATGAGCCATTCCCCACTGGTTAATTCGCCTTTGTCCTTAGAGGTTATTTCGAAATCCGCATTACCATATCCTCTATTCAAGGGCCAGTACTTATTCGATGATCCATTCAAATGAATCTCCCGGATAATCATATTGGGCGTATCATTGGTTGCGGGATAATGCCCGAAAATGAGGCCAAGTATTACATCCTGTGGTAAATTCATTTTTCTCTCCTGATTTTGACCATCAATTTTCATGGTAACAGTTTCATGTGCCGGGTCAAACCGCAACTCAACCTTCAGCCAGTTGTCCTCTATTAAATATGATTTAGGTATGCCAATCGTCAGTGACTCCCTGCCTTTTCCGAAGGATAATTCAAAATAACTGGAATCGGGATGCTGGAAATCATTATAAGACAGAATGAATAATCGCTCATTATCATCCCATCCATGGGCGATAAAACCAAATGGTGAAGTTTTCCAGATGGCGAATTCAAATGAAAGGGTAAAGGGACCCGCCAAAGATATTCCATGATCGGGGGTGAGATGTAATGATGTGGGAATTGTATCATTATATAAACTAAAGAACCGAATACCCTTTGGCCGTTCCGGTTCCTGCTCCCCGTGAACTGCGGTAAAACATGCGAGGATAAAAATGACTCGAACCAGATATTTGTTTATAGGCATAATTGGGGCCGCGCTCTGCGCGCCCCCAATGGCGAAACTCCTTGTCGTTTGGGGTCTGTCGGCGCGGAGCGCGCCTCCAACCCCCACTCCACCCTACAGCCACTTTTCACAAACAAGTTTGCTCAAGCATCTGTGGGTGAGTTTCGCCATTAACCTGAATTCTGTTCGGTCAAATGTAATGCCGGAACAATTAAATTGCGATAAATTCTTATGGGTTTAATCATGGCGAAATATCCGCCCACAGCGGCAGGCAATAAGGGCGACTTGTCTAAAATGGTTTCTAACAATAAATGATGGATAAAATTCCAAAATCTTCCGCATAGATTTTTAATTTAACTCAGTAAATTTTCTACCCATGAGATCCCTTAAGATTTACCTCATACTGATTTGTCTGTCAGCAATGCTGCCGGCAGAGACATCCTTTGCCGTCCTTTCCTCTACACCGGAAAGGCTGGTCATCAAAGTATCCTCCGATCCCGAATCGTCACAGGACTTCCTCCCAATCCATTTATTAATCGGCTTACCCGATTCACAATTACCCCAGATAAATACACAAATTGGACACATGGAACCATTCGACTTAAAAAAGAAAAAACATGCGGAGACCGAATGGATAAACAGTCAAAAATTGAATGGCCTTTATACAGGCACACTCCAAATCAGCCCAGTCACGCCAAGGGGATTCATTGGGGAACAAATAATTACCCTTCAATTAGGTGGTTCAAAAAAATTACCATTACCAATTTCACCCCTTCAACATAAACTGTTAAAGCCTAAAATTATCAACTGGGAAACAGCCAAGGCCTGGACTAAACCCGAAAAACCATCTCTCGCAAAAATTCAAAAATTCCCTGCGGGACGCTGGCTCAAATTCACGGTGAAAAATGACAACTTGATGAAAATTTCCGCAGCAAAAATCCAAACCACCTTAAACACGGGTGCATCATTGGACCCCCGTAGTTTCATGCTCTTCACTGGTTCAGGCATCGGCCGGGACAGGACTTATGACCTCACCCAAAAAATCACGGGAATTGTGACCATCCCAGAAAATATGGTAGAAATTCCACTCAATATAAATGGTGAATCGGACGGCAACCTCGACAACGGGGATGATATCATTTTCTATGGAATGGGTCCCAGCGGATTTGACCAAAATATCGCTCAAGTGGAATGGCATCAGAATCTTTATTTCACCGAGACCGTTTATTGGCTGCTGATCCCGGACGATTCTTCCCTGCGGGGTAAACGAATTGAAACCGGGGACACCGTAACAGAAGGGCCACTCAGCGTGGATTACGGCCTGGCTTATCTCCATTTTGAAACGGACAAGACCAACCCCCATGAGTCGGGCCTGGCCTGGGGGAACTCCGCCATTCGCCAAGGGGGTAAATTTTCGCAAGAGGTTGCACTCAAACATCCTGTATCTTCTACAACCGCAAGCGGTTCTTTCGGTATGATCGGCAATGAGTCTGTCAAAACAAAATACGGAAACACCAAACACGAAGCCAAAATCACTGTTGGGTCCCAGGATTTAAAAACAATTTCCTGGTCCAATTTAGGCTTAAAGTCAGGCAGATTCTCAATCCCTGCCGGTGTTTTAACTGCAGGCAATCAATCATTCCAAATCACCAATAATTCCGACAACCCCAACTCGGAACCCTTGTTTGATTTTCTTAATCTGGCCTACACCCGTAGACTGGTTTATTCGGAGCCATTCCAATTCTTTTCATCGGTGACTGCCAATGATATGACCTTCAACATCACCGGAACAGATCTGAAAATCTGGAATATCACTATCCCGGCTAATCCGGAAAATGTGGTTGTGAAAACAGAGGATGATAAAACACTCATGCGGGTCACGCTTCCGGCTGACACCCTTCAGCGATTTTTCGTTTTCAATCCTACTGACCTCCCGACTGTGGAAAATATATCCCTCGTTGGGGCCAAATCTTTTACCCAACTGCGGGACAATCTCAGCGGTGGAAACCATATTATCATCGGTCCGGAAACATTTCGAAATACGGCTCAACCCCTCATGACCCACCGGGGGAATACCATCTATGCCTCCATGGAAGATATCTATGATGAATTTTCCGGGGGAAACCTGGATCCCGTATCCATCCGCCATTTCCTCCAATGGACCCAGGAGAAGTGGAACCAAAAGCCCTTCACAGTTCTGTTTCTTGGAGAGGCCGATTATGATTACCGGAATATTACCGGTGAGTCCAATAATATTGTGCCGACGATTGAAGTGGGCACCGTTTATTCCCACGCCACCGATGACCGCCTCGCCGCCTTTAACGGTATTATCCCCGAAATGGCCTTAGGTCGTTACCCGGCACGAACCTCTGAAGAAGTCACTGCTTTTGTAGAAAAGATTATTGCATTTGAAACAGGCATGCCCCCGGGGTTATGGAAACAGCGAATCACCCTTGTTGCCGATGACCCTGCCCGCCCCGAACGGGAGTCCTACGAATTATCCGTAGGCAAGAGTCATACCCGGAATTCCGAAAGGCTCGCCAAATCCATCCCCGGATTTATGGAAGTAAAAAAACTCTACATGGTGGATTATCCGGAGGTGAGCGACGGCTCTGCTTTTGGGGTGATTAAACCCGATGCCACCCAGGCCCTATTCGACCAAATTTCCGCAGGAACGGCCATCATCAATTTTATCGGTCATGGGAACCCCACCCAATGGGCCCAAGAAAAACTCCTCATTATCAATGAAAATCGTAATGATATTGAATTCATGGATGCGGAAATGAAACTACCCCTGTGGATTGCCGGTACCTGCAATTGGGGACATTTTGACGCCATAGGCAGAGAATCATTTGCGGAAGAACTCATCCGCACACCCATGGACGCTGCTGCTGCCATTGTCACCACCACGCGGGGGATTACGGTATCCAGCAATATTCACTACCTGGAGAAAGTCTTTTCCGCTTTCTTCCCCGACGGTGGAATTACGGATGCCACCTTGGGTGAAGTCCTTCAATCGGTAAAAACGGGTGGATCAGATGGTGAACTATTTCACCTTTTCGGGGATCCATCCATGAAACTGCCCATCCCCGCCAATCTGGTTACGGACGGCACTGTCACGCCGGATACCTTAGCCACTCTTGACGTAGGTACTCTTTCTGGAACGAGTCCATTTAGTTCAGGAGAAGGATACTTGGTTTTTGAAGACGGGCCCAAGCCCATTACAAAAGAGTTCAATTTTGCTTCCAGGCCGGAAGAAATCACCTATTTACAAAATGGCCCCACTTTATTCCGGGGCGCATTCACCTTTGAGAATAGTTTACTTTCTCCTCAATTCAGGGTGCCGAAGGATATTACCTATTCGGATAAACCGGCCAGGATTCGGTTTTCCATAGCCTCTCCAAATAAAGATGAGGCCATTGGCGCTGTTTCAAATATTTATCTCACCCTGGGCGCGCCTTCCAATGATACAGAAGGACCCATTGTCACATTCGAAACAGAATCGGGGCGGATGCTGAGGAATGGAGACCACCTGTCTGTGGAAGAAAAATTGGTCATTCGATTGTCCGATCCCCTGGGCATTAACCTCACGGGAGAAAAAGGACACGAACTCTATTTGATCAATCCTGAGACAGAGGATAAATCTTTAGCGATTGACCAGTTCATTTATGATGTGAACAGTTTAAATACAGGCACGATCCAATACAAGATTCCCACGGAGCAGGATCAACTTTCTCTTGCTGTAAGCGCATGGGATAATGCCAATAATCCTACGGAAGCCCGGATTGACCTTACCCTCCTGAAATCTAAAAAATTAGCGCTCCTTCATGCCTTTAATTTTCCCAACCCATTTGCCCATGAAACACAATTCACATTTGAGCTCACCACGGATGCGCAGGTCTCGGTAGATATATATACCCTTGAAGGCCGGCGGATTAAGTCAATTCCATCCAATTATTTTTCCCTTGGCTACCACAGGATTCCATGGGATGGTCGTGATGAATACGGCAGTTTGCTCGCTAATGGTGTATATTTATATAAAATGACAGCCGCTGATGACACCCAAAAAATTAATCATATCGGCCGGCTGGCGGTATTTCGATGAAACACATGAATAACTATCCAATCATTCTTGCTTCAGGTTCACCCCGGCGGAAGCAACTATTAGAGCAAATCGATTTGGATTTTGAGGTAATACCAAGCCAGGTCCATGAGGATTTTTCTATTGACCTATCTCCACCTGAATTTGTGGAACACTATGCCAGAGAGAAAGCGAATGACGTGGCCCAAACCCATCCGGATAAATGGGTGATTGGTGCGGATACGGTGGTGGTTTTTGATTCACATATTTTAGGCAAACCCAAGGACCGTGAGGACAGTTTCGGGATGCTGAAACAATTATCCGGGAATACCCACCAAGTCTATACCGGCGTTTCACTTCAACATCTGGATCAAGGTGTAAACGACACCTTTTACGAAAAAACAAATGTTACATTTAATACTTTAGGTGATAATGTTATCAACTATTATATTGACACTTATCATCCTTTTGATAAAGCAGGAAGTTATGGCATCCAGGATTGGTTTTCTGTTTGCGTAAAACGCATCGAAGGCTGTTTTTATAATGTAATGGGCTTTCCTTTGTCCCGGTTTTATGACCATTTCTCTACCCTGTTGGGGACAAAATAATGAAAAGAATTGTTTTTCTTTTCTTCCTGCTGCTATGCCTTGGCTGCCAAAAGGAGAGCAAAGGTGATTATGCCGACTTTGAAGTCATCCAGACCATCAAGGGGATGACGGACTATAACGCTCCTTCTATCACTGTCCTGATCCAGAACGTGGGTTCCGGTGCGGCCTTCAACGTGCGCTGTGATGTGATTGCAAAATCGAAGACCAGTATCATAGACCGTAAACTGGCCTATTTCAAAAGCGGTGAAAAAATATTTCCGAATGAAAAAGCTTCGGACATGGTTGTGTTTACAAATATTACAACACATGAGGCCTATGAGACACTTCAGTTTGATTTCGACTGGCAAGATGTGAATTAACCGATAAAAAGGGTTTTTCCGAAGGGAAACCTGCGTGTAACTTTTCCCCCTTATGTCTGAGTTTTATAAAGAATTAAAAGCACTCCGCGAGCAGCAAGGTATTGATCTTGAGGAAATTCATAACCGAACCAAGATAAATCTTAATTACCTCCAAGCCATAGAGAATGGGCGCTTTGACCTGCTGCCTCACACCTATATCCGTTTATTTATTCGCGCTTATGCCACGGAAATAGGCGCCGAACCGGAAGAAGCACTCAACAATCTGGAAAACTTTTTGGGAAATAAGTCATCAACTCCGAAACCCAAAAAAGAGGAACCGCCCCAGCAGGAAGAAAAAACCCCTTTGAGTGAGGAGGACAAGGCCGCCTTATCCCAGACCCGTTCAGCTAAAAATATGCGCACGGATATGATTAAAGGGGTCATCCTGGTGGGTATCCTGATTTTTGCCATTTACATCATTCGTGTCATTAATGCGGAAGAAGCCGCCAAGGCGCCCTTTGAATATCCCAGTGAATTTTTAGAAGAAGGTGCCCTTACCGAACAGGACTTGCAGAACAATTTTGATGTTTTAACCGAATCGGTTCAAATTTTGGAAGCGGAACCGCCCTACATACTCAAACTGGCCACGGCAGAACGGGTGTGGTACCGTATCAAAACAGACATTCTTCCTCCCCATGAAGATGTGATTCCCTCAGGCGATAACCGCCTTTATGAGTTCAGTCAGACGATTGATGTTTTGTTTAAACACACAAGAGGCTTAAACCTCTACTTGAATGGATCCAACCTAAACTCATTTGAGGCCTCCTCAAATCCGGTCCGGATTTCTCTCTCTGCCGTCGATAAAACGGTTACCATTCAGCTCTTCGTACCGAAGAGCTAACCCCAACTCTTTAAAGTAATCATTTACCCGATCCTTACAACTGCCGTGGGGATCGTATAATTTTTTCATAATATTTATTGACACCTGTGGGGAATAAGAGATAGATTGTGGGTAGTTGTGGGTAATTATCCCTAACATTTTTGGGCATGACGATAAATCAAAATACATTTACTGGCGAATTTTCCTATTCATTAGACGCTAAGGGGCGCGTCAATATTCCGGCCAAATTCCGGAATGTGCTCACAGCGGATAATGAGCAATCCTTTGTGATTACCCGCGGGATGGATCCCTGCGTTTGGGTCTATCCGGTTACAGTATGGCAATCGATTGAAGATGAACTCCGCAAACTCTCCTCTCTCTCTCGTGTTAATCGCTCTTTTGTACGCAGCACAGTCCGTTATGCCTCCCCTGTGCAATATGATAAGCAGGGCCGTATCGCCATCACACCCAACCTGATTGAGTATGCCCAGATAGAGAAAGAAGCGCTCATCGTCGGGATGGTGAATAAAATAGAAATTTGGAATCCAAAATTATTGGATTCGGTCGATCAAGCATCACAGGAAATTGATTCATCTCAATTCGATGAACTCGCCAATCAAATTATACTCTAATGAACACAGCGTCATCGCAGGAACAACCGCGCCTCCATATTCCTGTCATGGTCAACGAAGTTTTGGAATACTTGAACCTGCAGCCCAATGGCACCTATCTCGATGGTACGGTGGGGGCTGGGGGGCACGCCACACAAATCCTGAATCAGCTGACGTCCAAAGGAAAGCTGATCGGAATTGACCGGGATGCAGAGGCACTGGAAATTTGCAATAATCTGTTTAGTGCCTCTGAGCATCCCATTTCTACCCACCAGTCATCTTACCATAAATTCCCCGCAATCCTCGACAAATTGGGGGTTTCTGAAGTGAACGGCATATTGCTGGACCTGGGTCTTTCTTCCATGCAGTTAAACTCTCCTACCCGTGGTTTTGCGTTTGAATCCGAAGGAAAATTGGATATGCGCTTTGACGAAAATTCAGGTGAAACAGCTGCAGATTTCATTGCCCGTTCATCGGAACAAGAATTAGCCGATATTATTTATCAGTATGGTGAGGAACGGCATTCGCGGAGAATTGCCCGTTCCGTCAAATCCACATCAAACCTGACCACTGTGGCGGACCTCAAAGAGGCCGTGCGCCGGTCTACCCCTCCACATCAAAGACGCAAAACCCTGGCACGCGTATTTCAAGCCATGCGCATTGCCGTTAACGGCGAGTTGGATAAACTCGCATCCTTCCTGGACCGCTTTATTGATAATCTCTCCATTGGCGGCCGGGTTGTGATTATGTCCTATCATTCTCTCGAAGACAGAATGGTGAAGCATACGTTTCGGTCACTCAAACAGTCAGGAAGGCTCAAAGTGCTCACCAAAAAACCCGTTATTCCATCCGAAGAGGAACAAGCTCAAAATAGCCGTGCTCGTAGTGCCAAACTTCGAGCGGCAGAAAGGATCGCCTAATGCCGGCGAAAAAGCGGAGACGCCGATCTAAAAAGAACCGGGAATTTTTTCAAACACTGCTGTTCTTTTCCACCACAATCCTGTCCATTGCCGGACTGATTGTTTACCTGTGGGTCTATACCGAAATTGATGAAACGATGCTGGCGATTGAAGTTCAGAATCAAGTCGTCAAAGAACTTGAAAATTCTGCTAAAGAACTCAAGATGGATATTGCCCAGCTTTCACGGGGAGATCGAATCTCCCAGGTAGCGCGGACCGAATTGAACATGGTTCCCGCCCACCCGGAAACATTAATGATTTATGTTGACGAAAATATAATTGCCGGCACAAATTGACTAAGACCTATCTGAAATTTCGCGCACGGGTAACTGTCCTCTCGTGCTGTCTCATTTTTGCATGGGCCGGACTATCGGCACGCTTATTTCAGATTATGGTCACCGATAGTGATTCCTATCGAGAACAAGGGATTCGTCAAGGCCAAAGGCAGGAGCCGCTTCTGGCTGTCCGTGGCAATATATACGATACCAAAAACACCCCCCTCACGCGTAATCTTATCCATTACTCCCTGGCCGCCCATCCTTCTAAGGTAAAGAATAAAACCCGGTTCGCAAATTTGCTGTCTAAATCCACAGGTAAAGAGCCGAGCTATTATTTAAATAAACTGAAATCAAAAGCGGACTTTATTTATCTCGACCGCAATCTCCGTCGTGCCAAGGTCGAGCCTATTCTTGGACAACGAATCCCCGGGTTGGTGATTGACCGTAAATCCAGGCGTTCCTATCCCCACACTTTTATTGGGTCTCAGGTGATTGGCTTTACCGATGTCGATGACAAAGGACTCACAGGTATAGAAAAAGAATTCAATGGGCACCTGGCGGGAACCCACGGTTGGGTAGTCAAATCGGTGAATGGTGAAGGACGATCTCAGGTTAAAACCAGTTTCCCGATAAAACCCCCCATTGACGGCTCCAATATTCAATTAACCATTGATCTTGAATACCAAAGTATATTGCAGGAAGAACTGTCCCGGAGAATCAAAGAAACCAGTGCCGCAGGCGCCATGGGCGTTTTGATGGATCCCCAAACAGGCGCCATCCTGGCCATGGCATCCCTGCCGGATTTCGACCCAAATCGGCCCGGCTCTTCCCCCATTGAGAATCAAAAAAATCGCGTTGTTACCGACCAATTTGAACCGGGTTCTACCTATAAAATTGTCGCGGCGACAGCGGCTCTTGCAACCAATACCGTTTCATTGTACGATGAATTTTACTGCGAAGATGGCCAATTCACCGTGGCGGGGAAAACCATTTCCGATCACGAAAAATTTGGACTCCTGACATTTCCCCAGATTATTGCCCACTCCAGCAATGTGGGGACAATTAAAATTGCTCAAAATATCGGCCAGAACCCCCTTTACCAGTTTTCCCGGGATTATGGATTCGGCACACCCACAGGCATTCGTTTCCCCGGGGAGGTACAGGGCATACTTCGGAAAACAAAAGATTGGAGTGAAATCTCCCTGGCTGAGGTTGCCATCGGATATGAAGTGGGCGTCACGGCCCTTCAACTGGCCTCTGCTTATTCAGCCATCGCCAATGGCGGATTCCTGTTGAAACCTCGCTTAGTTAAACAAATTTTATCCCCTGAAGGCAAAGTGGTATATGCCGAAAAGCCGGAAGTGATTCGCAAAGTCGCCGCCCCTGAAATTATGTCCACCATTAAGGATATGTTAGTCCAAGTGGTTAAAAGCGGTACAGGAACCAAGGCGGGGCTCCAAGGTTGGTCCGTGGCGGGGAAAACGGGTACGGCACACAAATTCATAGACGGCGCCTATTCCCAGAACAAATATATTTCAAATTTTGCCGGCTTCTTCCCCGCCGAAGATCCCCAGGTTGTGGGTGTCATCATCCTGGATGAACCCCGCTATGGATACCATTGGGGCGGCTATGGCGCAGCTCCTGTATTCCGTCGTGTAGCCCAGCGGATTATCAATATGGATGATTCAATCCAATATCATAAACCGAAAACAGATTTCAGCAAACCCCTTTACGCCGACGCGTCCGAACAGGGTAATATGGGATTGGTGCCCATAAATACCGTCGCATCCTATCCGAAATATCAG
Source organism: uncultured bacterium (assembly GCA_964343505.1). Taxonomy (GTDB): domain Bacteria; phylum Fidelibacterota; class Marinisomatia; order Marinisomatales; family TCS55; genus TCS55. The sequence continues at coordinate 13,851 of CAYFJU010000044.1, read as the reverse complement.
GATGGATATACCATTGTACCGGATGTCCGCGGTATGAGTATTCGCAAAGCAAAACAGGTATTAATCGCCTCGAACATGCGGGCCAGTTTTACGGGTTCCGGACATGTGGTTTGGCAAAGTCCCAAGCCGGGAACAAAAAAGCTGCCCGGGTCTTTATGCACCATGGGGTTGAATTAAAATGCAGCTGAAGCAACTTGTAAAAGATATTGTGATGGACGATTCTACTTTACCTCCAGTCGAAGTGAAGGATATCTGCAGCCATTCCGGAAAAGTGTCGCCTGGCAGTTTATTTGTGGCCATTAACGGTGAAGAATTTGACGGGCATGATTTTATTCCTCAAGCGATAAAAAATGGCGCGGCGGCGGTGATTTCCAACGGGAGGGATTTGGGTAAATTACCTGTTCCAAATATCATTGTGGCCAACCCACGTTTGGCAGTCAGTCGCGTGGCCGCAAATTATTATCACCATCCTACAAAAGAATTGACCGTCATCGGTATTACCGGTACCAACGGCAAAACGACCACAGCTTCCCTGGTTTATGAAATTCTGAAAGAATCCCAAATCAAAAGTGCCCAGTTGGGCACATTGGGCCTTATTGCTGAAGGATACAGCCCTAAGAAATCACTCACGACCCCCGACCCTATCAATCTGCAGAGAACATTTCGTGAATTGGCGGACAAAGGGTTTTCGCATGTGGTGATGGAAGTCTCCTCCCATGCCCTCGATCAGCTTAGAGTGGCAGATGTGGAGTTTAACATGGGTGCTTTCACCAACCTCTCCCCGGAACATTTGGATTATCATAAAACCATGGATGAATATTTCCATGCCAAATCAAAATTATTCCATTCATTGCCCATCACGGGAACCGCAATTATTAATTATGATGATGAATTGGGCCAGGCCATGACAAAAGAGTCGCAGGCCCCTGTCGTGAGTATTTCCAAAAATGGATCGACGGATATTCATTACTCAGAATTAACGCAAGATTTAGATGGAATTCGCGGGACGATCCGAGCAGGTGATATTGAGGTAATAATTTCTTCCCCGCTTGTCGGAGATTTCAATGTGGAAAATATATTATGCGCTGTCAGCATTGCTATTTCCCTTGGAATTGACCCAAAGGCCATCCAGAATGGTGTTACAAATTGCCGCACCGTTCCCGGGCGGATGGAAGTGTTTCAGCTGCCTAATGGCGCTTCCGTGATCGTGGATTATGCTCACACGCCCGATGCTTATGAAAAAGTGTTGAGTACAATCTCAGGTATGAAAAAGTCCGATGGAAGCATGTTTGTTTTATTCGGCTGCGGCGGTGATCGTGATGCAACCAAACGGCCGGAAATGGGAAGAATTGCAGAAAAATACTCCGAAAAATTATTCATTACACCTGATAATCCCCGCTCCGAAGATTTGGAAGAAATCAATAACGAGATTCTCGGTGGCCTCACCGAAAGCAAATGCCGGCTGTATGCCGATCGAGGGATTGCCCTAAAAGAAGTAATCGCCGAATTGAATCAAGATGATATCCTTGTTGTCCTGGGCAAGGGGCGTGAAAATTATCAGGAAATCAAGGGTGAGAAATACCCTTATTCCGATATTGAAATCATTGAAGGAATAATCCATGCGGATTGACCTGCCCGACTCAATTGAATTCGCAAAGGTATTTGAAAGCGCAACAGGATTTTCTTTGAATTCCGAAGTCACTGGTATCGCCACAGACAGCCGGGAAGTCCAGTCCGGCGACCTTTATATTGCCATTGCCGGAGAACGGGTGGATGGGCATTCATTTTTAAACAATATTTTCGCAAATGGAGCCGCCTGCGCCTTGGTAAATCGAGTTGATAAAAATATTGACGGCACCCAAATCCAAGTAGATGACCCTGTAAAAGCCATCGGAAAAGTAGCTACAGTATGGCGAAATCAATTCGATATGCCCGTGATTGGTATTACCGGGTCAAACGGAAAAACATCCACCAAAGAGTTATTAAAACATATTCTTGGTGCGCAATTCAGTGTCCATGCTACTGAAGGCAATTTTAATACATCCATCGGCCTGCCTCTCACTCTGCTTCAATTGACAAATTTACATTCAGCTTCTATTTTGGAAATGGGAGCGAACCAGCCAGGGGATGTTGCGGAGCTTTGTGAAATCGGCAAACCGACTCACGGGGTGATCACCAATATTGCACCAGCGCACCTGGAAGGATTTGGAACGATTGAAGCTGTAGCCGAAACCAAAGGCGCCCTTTTCAAATGTCTGGACGATGGAATTTCATTCATTAATGCGGCGGATCATCATGTTACCGAATTGGAAGTTCCGGGAAAATCCATTTCATTTGGACTGACCCCCGATTGCGATTATCCTGCCGATATTCACCATGAAGATGACGGTACTATCACCCTGACGATCGATGCGGAAGAGGTACCCACCCGTTCAGTCAATTTATCTTTCGCCAAAAATGTAATCGCTTGTTCGGCCATTGCGCGGACGCTGGAAATTGAATGGGATGATATCAGGAAGCGTATTGCATCATTTCAACCACCTAAGGGACGGTGTGAAGTGAAAAATAACGGCTCCATTACCATCATTGATGACACCTATAATGCAAACCTTGAATCCACGATTGCCGCTGTTGATTACCTCAAAGCTTTCAGTGGAAACGGAAACAGAATTTTCGTTTTCGGTGATATGTTCGAGTTAGGTGAATCCTCTTTGGAACAGCACCGCAATGTGGGGCAAAAATGTGATGAAGCAGGATTGTCCATCGTATTCACAGTCGGGGCTGAAACAACCGCCACAGACGCGGCCATGACACAAATAGAATTACATCAACATTTTGACAATAAGGATGATTTGTTATCCTCATTGAAAACTATTGTGAATGAAGGCGATAAAGTGCTGGTTAAAGGATCGCGCGGTATGCACATGGAAACTATTGTGGAGGCCATGCTGGAAGCCTGATGTTGTACCACCTTTTATATCCATTGCGGGAGATTTTTTCGCCCTTCAATATTTTTCAATACATCACATTTCGCAGTGCCAGTGCGGCGATTCTGGCGTTACTGATCAGTTTCATCCTCGGACCGGCCATCATACGAAGACTTCGCCATTACCAAATTGGTGAAGAAATTCGTGATCATGGCCCGGAGTCTCATCATAAGAAAAGAGGTACTCCAACCATGGGGGGGATAATTATCCTCACCGCAGTTATCCTCCCCACCATCCTCCTGGCGAACTTAACTAATCCATTCGTCCAAATCCTGTTGGTTTCAACTCTCTGGATGGGAATGATCGGCTTCATTGATGACTATTTGAAAACAATCAAAAAAATGAAAAAGGGGCTGGTAGCGAAATATAAACTTACAGGGCAAGTCCTTCTTGGCGTCATCATCACCATGTGGATTTATAACACCCCCGCCTGGGATAATTTTAGAACGGTCACCTCCTTACCCTTCTTTAAAGATGCTGTCGTTGATTTCGGGATGCTGTACCCCTCCATGATCATCCTGGTTGTTACAGGAACTTCAAATGCGGTGAACTTAACGGATGGTCTGGATGGATTAGCGGCGGGACTTTTGGCAATTTCTTTCACTGTATTTGCCGCCATCGCCTACATCAGCGGACGTGTGGATTTCTCGGATTATCTCAATATCATTTATTTACCGGGCGCCGGTGAGCTTACCATATTCACCGCCGCTTGTGTTGGTGCTTGTTTAGGATATTTATGGTTCAATGCCGCCCCGGCTGAAGTTTTTATGGGTGACGTGGGTTCCCTATCCACCGGTGCTGCTTTGGGCACATTGGCCATTTTATTGAAAAAAGAATTTTTACTGGTGATCATTGGTGGTGTTTTTGTGGCTGAAGCCATTTCAGTCATCCTGCAAGTCAGCTATTATCGTTACACAAAAAAGAAATATGGGGAGCCGAAGAAACTGTTTCGAATGGCGCCCTTTCATCATCATTTTGAATTAAAAGGCTGGCCCGAATCTCGCGTGGTCATCCGCTTTTGGATTGTCGGTCTTTTATTAGCACTGTTAACCCTCGCTACTTTCAAGATTCGCTGATGGAAATTTCAAACAGGAATAATATCAATATTCGCGATGCAAATGTCACTGTGATCGGCCTTGGCCGCAGTGGTGAAAGTGCCGCTCGTCTGGCAGACTATCTCGGGGCAAATGTCTTCATCAGTGATGGGGGTAATTCTGAGGATACCATTAAGCGGATGGACGGACTGAAAGCTGATGGTTTCACAGTTGAGATCAGTGGACATAGCCAGAAGATTTATGATGCTGATCTTTGGATCCTGTCACCGGGAATTGCTCAGGACGCAGCCATCGTGTTGAATGCCAAGAAAAAAGGAATTCCGGTGGTGAGCGAAATTGAATTTGCAAGTTGGTTCACTGAAGCCCCTGTCCTAGGAGTTACGGGCTCCAACGGAAAAACCACGACGGTGAATCTCTTATACGAAATGTGCCAAACGGAGGGCTTCTCCCCCGCCCTGGCCGGTAATGTGGGCACGGCTTTTTCAAATATCATTTTGGCCGATTTGATGGACCAGCCCACTGACCGTGTACATATTTTGGAAATCTCCAGTTTTCAGATGGAACACATCATTCATTTCAAGCCATTTATATCGATATTTCTGAATATTACTCCCGATCATCTGGACCGTTATGCCAGTATGGATGATTACATCAAAGCCAAATTGAATATGATCCAAAACCAAGACCAGTCCGATCATATTGTCTATAACTTTGATGATCCGATCCTGAATACAAAATTTGACGGCGTTCAGCCCCAAACTCATGGATTCAGTCTCTTAGGGACGGGAGAAACACTATTTACCATGAACGCCACCAAGATTTATGATGAAGCGCACGCCACGCTGATTCAATTGAATCAACTCGCCCTTCCCGGACGACATAACTTGGCGAATGCCCTAGCCGCTGCTACCGCAGCAAAGGTCCTGGGCGTTCCCAATTCACGAATCGCCCAAGTCATGTCTACCTTTATCGGTGTGGAACACAGGCTTGAAAAAGTCCTGGATATCAATGGCGTGACCTACTACAATGACTCAAAAGCCACCAATGTGGATGCGGTCAAGGTCGCTCTGGATAGTTTCGACGTCTCCATCCACCTTATCCTGGGTGGAAAAGATAAAGGCGGGGAATTCTCACAACTCCTTCCACATGCCCAAAATAAAGTGAAGGAAATTGTCGCCTACGGACAGGCGGGTGAAACAATCTCAGCAGCCCTCAGGGATGCGGTTAAGCTGGAGTGTGTCTCCAGCCTGAGAGACGCTGTTGAGATTTGTCATCTGCGCGCAGTTCCCGGGGATATCGTATTACTGTCTCCGGGCTGCGCCAGTTTTGACCAGTTTATCAATTTTGAAGAGCGTGGGAAGGTTTTTAAATCATTTGTAAAAGAATTGGTCCAATAATGAGACAGATAGACATTATTACCAAAAAATATGACCAAATACTCCTGGTGCTGATCATTATTCTCTGCGTTGTTGGCACGGTCATGCTCTACAGCGCCAGTTCTTCCGTCTCCCTCAGTGAGACAGGCAATGTGACTGACACCCTTTTCCTGCGCTCCCATTTAAAGCGGATGATCGTCGGCATGGCAGCCATGTTCTTTTTCATTTTCATGGATTACCGAAAACTTAAATCCGTGGCGCCCTATTTGATGATTGGTGCAATCGTATTGCTCCTGGCCACTAAACTTACATACGTCATTAAAGGCATTAGTTTCCCCGCCCGCTGGCTGGACTTGGGTATTTTGACCGTCCAGACTTCGGATATCGCCCGCTTCTCTCTCATCGTTTACCTGGCCTACTACATTGATAAGAAACGGGATAAGCTTAAAGATTTCTATACTGGGTTCTTTCCCCCCATTGTCCTCATGACAGCTATTCTCATGACGATCGTCATTCAACCGGATTTCAGTACTGCTGCCGTTATCGGTTTGATTGGGTTTGCCATGTTGTTTATCGGCGGCGCCCGGGTTCCTCATATGATGGCGACCGGTACTGTAGCAATTGTCGTTTTGATCCCTGTGATGCTCATGCGTTCATACCGCATGAAACGGGTAATTTATTGGCTCGGCTCTGTTTTTGGTATGAGTTCCGGCGCCGATCTGGAAGTTGTGGGATACCAGGCGCAACAATCATTAATCAGCCTGGGTAATGGCGGCTTTTGGGGTTTGGGCCTGGGGAATAGTATGGAAAAAAACTTGTTCCTCCCGACACCCCACACTGATTTTATTTTTGCCATCATTGGAGAAGAACTGGGACTTTTAGGTGCAATCTTTGTGATTACCCTTTTTCTACTCATTTTTCAGCGCGGAATCAAAATTGCCAAAGAAACGACGGACCCATTTGGGGTGATGCTAACCATCGGAATTTCTTTCAGCATTATCATTTATGCCTTTATCAACGTTGCTGTCGTTACCGGCATATTTCCGGTTACCGGGTTACCCATGCCATTGGTGAGCCATGGCGGCAGTAGTCTGGTGATAAATTTGGCCTGTTTGGGGATTCTTTTGAATATCAGCCAAGCCAAACGCAGTGTAAACCATAATTCAGGGTGGAGACCACAATTTAATGGCTAGGCCGATGAATATCATCATCTCGGGGGGAGGGACTGGAGGGCACCTCTTCCCCGCGCTGGCCATCGGTCATGAAATTGCCCGACGGCGGCCCGATGCCCATATCCATTATATTGGGTCAAAGTTCGGGATCGAAAAGGATGTACTTCCGGTTAAAAACGTAAATTATTCCTTGCTGCCGATTCGTGGATTACAACGCAGTCTAAACCTCAATGGCATTGGGAAAAACTTACTCCTCCCGGAAAGGTTGATTTCATCACTCACAAAAATAAAAAGTTTATTTCGGGCTATCAATCCGGATTTGGTCATTGGGACCGGTGGCTATGCCTGTGCCCTTCCCCTTCGGGAAGCAATCAGGAAAAATGTGCCAACCTTGATCCAGGAGCAGAATTCATATCCAGGATTCACAACCCGTTGGTTTGCAGACAAAGCTGATAAAGTGTGTATCGCATTCAAAGAAGCCCAATCACACCTAAAAAAAAAGTGCATTTTGGCCGGTAATCCTGTGAGAAAAGAAATCAACACCGGCAACCGTGAGGATGGTTTGAGGCAATTTGGGTTTGATTCAACTAAAAGAACCTTATTCCTATTTGGCGGAAGCCAGGGATCATTGGCATTAAATCAGGCCATGGATAAAATGATTCCATCCCTTTCAATCTCAAATACACAAGTCATTTGGCAGACCGGTAAAAACCTCCACGATAATTACAGTCATCATGAAAGTGACACGACCAAAGTGCTTCCATTCATAGATGATATGGCCAACGCCTATGCTGCCAGCGATTTGGTGATGTGCCGTTCCGGGGCGATTACCTGCTCCGAATTAACGGTGTGTGGCATGCCATCCATTTTGGTCCCCCTTCCCTCCGCGGCGGCAGACCATCAAACTAAAAATGCCGATGCATTAGCAAAACAAGGCGCGTCCGCTATGATTGCTGAACAAGATTTAGTCCCGGAAAAAGTCGCCGGGATGATACAAAATTTGCTAGACCAGGAGAACCAATTGAAAGAAATGGCTGAAGCGAGCCGAAAACTCGGAAAACCAAACGCCACCGCTGAGATTGTTGATCATGCCTTGGAGTTGATTCAATGATGTTCCGCAAAGTCAATAGAGTACATTTTGTTGGCATTGGCGGCATCGGTATGAGTGGAATCGCTGAACTGCTGATCAACCTTGGATTTACTGTGAGCGGTTCGGATTTAAATGATTCGGAGATCATCCAGAATTTGAAGGCCCGGGGGGCCACCGTTTTTGAAGGGCATGAGGCAAGCCATGTCAGCGATTGTGAAGTGCTGGTTTATTCCAGTGCGGTGCCGAAGGATAATCCGGAATTGATTGCGGCCCATGAAAAAAATATTCCCATCATCAAACGGGCGGAAATGCTGGGTGAATTGATCGCCCTGAAACAAACCAGTATCGGGGTAGGCGGCACACATGGCAAAACATCTACATCATCTATGGTAGGTGCATTACTTTCTCATGCCGACTTAGACCCAACCCTAGTTGTGGGTGGATTGGTTCAAAATATTGATACCAATTCCCAATTGGGCTCCGGTGATCTCATCGTCGTTGAAGCGGATGAATATGACAAAAGCTTCCTGCAGCTCAAACCAACCATTTCCGTTATTACCAATATTGAACAGGAGCATATGGATTGTTACGATGATCTGGATGACCTTCATAATTCCTTCGCTCAATTTTGCAATTCCGTACCCTTCTATGGCGCTGTTGTGGCTTGCCTGGATTCCCACGGAGTTCAGGAAATTATCCCCAGGATTAAACGGCCCGTAATCACCTATGGCCTTTCGTTTCAAGCGGAAATCAGTGCAAAAAATATCCGGGCGAAAGAAACGGATACGATTTATACCCTTTATCAAAATAATAAAAAATGCGGTAATGTCACGCTCCACGTTCCCGGCAAACATAATGTGCTCAATTCGTTGGCCGCCGCAGCCATCGGATTCGAAATGGGTTTGAATGCCAAAACGATCATCGCAGGAATCGGCAGTTACGGTGGTGTCCGTCGCCGGTTTGAAATAAAAGGTGTCGCAGGCAACGTGATGGTTGTAGATGACTACGCCCACCACCCCACCGAAGTCAGCGCAACCCTCCAAGCCGCGAGAGATGGGTGGGATCGAAGAATAATCGCTGTTTTTCAGCCCCATTTATTTTCTCGGACGGAAGCATTTTACAAAGAATTCGCCGCTGCTTTTATGGATAGCGACATCCTCGTAGTTACAGATATTTATCCTGCCAGGGAAAAACCGATTAAAGGGGTTACAGGCGAACTCGTATTTGACGCAGCCCGGTCTGCCGGCCATAAACAGGCGCACTACGTCCCTGAATTGGAAGATTTGCAGGATGCCTTAGATGAAATTGTCCGGGAAAATGATATGGTGATTACTATCGGCGCCGGGACGATCTGGCGCTATGGCCAATCCTATTATGATCATTTAATCAACCAGGAAGCGGCGGCCTGAAGTGGACCCCATGGAAACATTGTACACCATGACCAAAGGATCCTGCCTCAGAAATGAAGCGATGGCAAGACATACCTCATATGGGATTGGGGGACCGGCAAAAGCCTACGTCACGCCCAAGGATAAGGATGATTTACGGAATATCCTACAGTTTGCCAACACCCATGACATCCCTACATATTTCGTTGGGTCAGGATCAAACTTACTCGTTGCCGATGAAGGGATCGATGGATTGGTGATCACGTTGGGAAAATCATTTAACCATCTTGAGATCAAAGACAGGACTGTGATCGCAGAGTCCGGCGTTATGCTGGGCAAAATGGTAAAAGAATGTATAGGCCGGCACTTGTCGGGCGTTGAAAGCCTGATCGGCGTACCGGGGACATTAGGCGGCGCTTTGATCATGAATGCGGGCGCTTTTGGCGGTGAAATTTCAAACTATTTGAAGCATGTGACTGTCATGACAATGGCAGGCCGGGAAAAACGATACCAGCCAGGAGATATTTCCTTCAGTTACCGTCATTCTACTTTTCCTGCCGATGAAATTGTCATCAGCGCAAAATTTGAACTGATCCAAAGTGACGCAGAAACGGTTATAGCAAAACGGTCTGTGGCCAGCGGTGGGCGCAAGGCCTCTCAACCATTGAAATTCCGTTCGGCGGGAAGTGTATTTAAAAATGCATCAGAGGGTGCGGCTGGATACTTTATCGATCAAGCGGGCCTAAAAGGAACGAAAATAGGCGACGCGGAAATTTCACCCATCCATGCCAATTTTTTTGTAAATCATGGTAAGGCCAAAGCCAGCGATGTGGTTGAACTCATCCGCCTGGCCAGGAAAACAGTACTGGAAAAATTTGATATTCTGTTGGATTTAGAAGTAAAAACATTGGGATTTAAACGGGGGACATTTGACGTATGAGTAAAAAGAAAAAACAAAAAATTACATTAAGACAAGTCATTGGTATTAGCCTCTCAATCTTGTTTTTTCTGACATTATGGAGTGCCATAAAATGGGCCGATTACCGTCACACATTTAGGGTCGATCACATCCGCATTAATGGATATGAAATATTAGATAAAAAAGATTACCAGGAAATGATCAGCACGGTTGAATTCCAATCGATCCATGATGCCAATCTGCGAACCATTGCTGAAGCAATTGAAACGAATCCATTTGTAAAAGCCGCCCGTGTCAGTCGTCATTTCCCAAATCGAATGAAAATCAATATTGTCGAACGGAAACCATTGGCCATTCTAAACCTGGATCCATTTCTGATGATTGACGGAGAAGCGGTTGTGCTCCCCGACCATCAATACAGTCAGAGTGCTTTAGTTCCCATTTTATCCGGATTCAACCCGGCCCAGGAACTGTATCCGGAAGGCGAACAAACCTTCTCCATCAAAGTGAAGGAAGCGGTTGATATCCTCAATAATCTTTCAGATGGATATCCAAAACTGTATGAGAATATATCCGAATTAACGTTGAATAAGGATGACGAATATGTGATCATCCTGGCGCATCGCCCAACGCGAGTTATCCTTGGAAAAGATGATATTGTAACCAAACTGAATATTTTGAAAAATTTTGACAAAGCTTTAGGACAACGTCAGCTGACCGATTACCGGTTGCTGGATATGCGGTATAAAAAACAACTGGTGGCGCGGGAGTGGTCATGATTCGCTCGAATCGTAATCAAGATAAATACATCCAGACCGGCCTGGATGTAGGGTCCGATAAAATCTGTTGTGCAATCATGGAAGTGGACCCCAATTCCGACAGTGTCAAATTACTTGGCATTGGCACCTCTCCCGCTACCGGGATTAAAAAGGGGTCCATTACCCACCGCGATCAATTGATCGATGAAATGGACCAAGCACTGCAGGAAGCCCAAACCATGGCCGATGTGACTATACAAAAACTGGCCCTCGGCATTTCGGGTGACCACATTCGGGGGATCAATACTCAGGGCGCAATCGCCATCGGGAATAATAGCAGTTCCAACGTGCCGGTGCAGCATGAGATTACCGATGGGGATGTCCACCGCGTTTTGGAATTAGCGAAAGCCATTTCACTCCCCGTGGATCGGGATATCCTCCACGTGCTACCCCAGGAATATGTGATTGATACCATGGATTCCATCAAGGATCCCGTCGGTTTAACAGGGCGGCGGTTGGAGGCCAGGGTGCATTTGATCACTGTGGCGACAACAGCGGCAACCAACCTGGCCAGTTGCACTGAGGAATTGGGTGTTACGGTTGACGGCATCGTTTACCAGGGCCTCGCTTCGAGCATTTCCACCTTAGTGGAGGATGAAAAAAACCTGGGTGTTGTTTGCGTTGATATTGGCGCCACCACAACGGATATTGTGGTGTATCATGAAGGCGGGATTCGTCACACGGCCACATTGGGCATTGGCGCCGCCAGCATCACGAATGACATTGCCGTAATGCTTCAAGTGGGGATTGAAGAAGCTGAAAAAATTAAAAGAACCTACGGATCAGCAAAGGCCTCAATGTCCTCCCCTGCCCTGGATTTCGAACTACCGGTGCAGAACGGACAAATCAAACGTAAAGTGTCTGAACATGAATTATCCCGTTATGTGGAAGCACGGATGGTTGAAATCTTGCAGTTGATCATGCGGGAGGTTTTCCGCGCCGACGTAAAAGAAAAATTGACTTATGGGATGGTCATTACCGGTGGCGGATCCGAACTCAAAAACCTTGTTGGATTGGCCCAGGAAACCATCAATATGCCGGTGCGGATTGGGAAGCCAAATAATATCAGTGGTGCCGTGGATGTGGCTTCCAGCCCGAATTACGCCAGCGCCATCGGTCTCGCGCAATGGAAGAATTTTGGCGAAGACTTATCCCTAGTGCCAAGACCAGCCTCATCTCTCAAAGGCGCTGTGGACAAATTTAAAAAAATCGTTAAAGAATTCTTTTAATGAAACAAATCTTAAATCACATACCAAGGAATCAAGAAAAGGAGAAACACTATGCTATTCGAATTCGATAGTTTAGCTGAACAAAAAGCAAATCTGAAACTGATCGGCGTTGGTGGTGCCGGCGGGAATGCGGTCAACCGTATGATCCAGGCCGGGATGAACGGTGTCGATTTTATCGTGATCAATACAGATGCACAGGATTTAGACAACAATGCTGCTGAAAATAAAATCCAGATAGGTAAAAACCTCACCAAAGGATTAGGCGCCGGTGCTCGGTCTGAAATAGGCAAAGATGCCATGGAAGCGGACCTGGAAGTCGTTAAATCCATGTTGGAAGGGGCCGATATGGTATTTATCACGGCCGGAATGGGCGGTGGTACGGGGACCGGAGCCGCTCCGGTTGTGGCGCAACTGGCCCGTGAAATGGGCATCCTGACCGTGGGAATTGTTACGGTACCTTTTAATTTTGAAGGCCCCAAACGGATGAACCGGGGCTTGGCCGGTGTAACAGAATTGCGGAAAGCCTGCGATACGGTTATTACCATCCCCAACCAAAAACTCATGTCCATCGTTGATAAAAGTACGACCGTTGTTGAAGCATTTAAGTTAGCGGACTCCATTTTACACCATGCGTCCAAAGGAATTTCTGATTTGATCAATGTCCATGGGTTAATCAACCTGGATTTTGCCGATGTAGAAACTGTCATGAAAAATATGGGTGAAGCGGTGATGGGAACCGGTACGGCGAATGGTGAAGAACGGGCTGTATTGGCGGCACAACAAGCCATCTCCAGCCCGCTGTTGGATTGTGCATCCATCTCAGGTGCACAAGGCGTTCTGGTGAATATCACCGGTGGGGCAGACTTGACATTGATGGAAGTGGATGAAGCCACCTCAATCATATTCGAAGAAGCAGGCAAAGATGCCAATATTATCTTCGGTGCGGTGATCGACCCTGCCTTGAATGATGAGATTCATGTCACCGTGATCGCCACAGGGTTTAACCGGAAACAGGTTGTGGAAGAATTAACCACAATAACTGACCGGAAAGAAGTTACCCCTACTCAAACAAGGATCCTGGCGGACAAAGAAAATGTGCCTTTGCATCAACAAGCACAACAGGAAGAGTTGATCCCGCAACAACAGACAATTGTAGGACCTAAACCAACCCTGTTTTTCGATGATACCAATCCACCCATTTACGGAAATGAATTGGAAGTGCCGGCCTTCATCCGCCGTCAGCATGACTAAATAACCACAAACAGTAGGCCTTCAAGCGCCTAATTCTCCTGATTTTCTTGGTAGGCAGGGTTCCCTCTGCCATAAAGTCCTCCTGTCCCGATTTATCGGGATGGGGAGGGCTTTTTTGTACGGTAGAGACGCATTGCAATGCGTCTCTACATCACATTTGGTTGTATAAAAATAAATACCCCCCGCCAAATGACGAGGGGTATTTTCCAAAGGAGGATACATCGATCGTATAATAGAAATCTAAATCTTTTTACCTTCTGCTCTCATGCGATTCAATACTTTCCGAATACCGATTTTATCGATGAGTCGTAAGCCCTGGGTGGAAACATTGAGGGTAATCCAGCGGTTTTCATCCGCCAACCAAAATCTTTTTTTCTGCAGGTTAATATCAAACCGACGCCGGGACTTATTGTGGGCATGGCTCACATTGTTCCCGTACATGGGTTTTCTTCCTGTTACGTCACAAACTCTGCTCATAATTCCTTAAAACGCTGTTTTATTGTCCATTAAAGCCAATGAATTTATTGCGTAATTATTCTGATTGAAAGAATTATTTATCATAATTT
>CAYFJU010000043.1:0-26060 GCA_964343505.1 uncultured bacterium | reverse complement strand
CAGTGCAAGATCATAAGCGGGCTTATGAAGGGGACACGGGCCCCAACACCGGCGGAATGGGGACCTATTCTGATGCAGATCATTCGCTTCCATTTCTGAAAGAATCGGATATAGCTGAAGCCTACGCCATCAATCTCGCCACAGCCAAAGGGTTGAAAGATAAATTCGGCGAAGGATACAAAGGGGTCCTTTATGGCGGATTCATGGCCACAGCCAATGGGGTGAAACTCATTGAATACAACGCCAGATTCGGCGATCCCGAAGCCATGAATGTGCTGTCACTTTTGGAATCGGACTTTATTGACATTTGCCACGCCATCGCAGATGGCACACTGGACAACATTGATGTACGTTTTGCAAACGAGGCAACGGTCTGCAAATATGCTGTGCCGGAAGGATATCCGGACAGCCCGGTGAAAGGTGAGCCGATTGATGTGTCGGGTGTCGAGAATCCAGATGATTTGTTTTACGCATCGGTGGATATTCAGAACGGACAATTGGTGGAAGCAGGCAGCCGCACCGTTGCGGTGGTTGGCATCGCGGCTGCAATTTCAGAAGCGGAAGCGGTTGCTGAAAAAGACGTGTCGGCTGTGAAGGGGCCACTGTTTCATCGGACGGATATCGGCACTGATGAAGTCATTCAGCAGCGTATTGATCATATGAATGATTTACGTTCGAAGTATTAAGGTATTCACGTGTCCACGCCAACACACAAACACTCGAACACATTAAAACTCGGAATTTTAGGCTCAACCAAGGGCACGGATTTACAAGCCATTCTAGATGCCATCCAATCCGGTGAACTTAATGTAGAAGTGTCTGTGGTGATATCCAACCGGGAACGCGCTTACATTTTAGAGCGAGCAAAAAATCACAATGTGCCGGCGGTGTTTATTTCCCACAAAGGAAAATCCCGGGAAGAATTTGACGCTGAAATGACGGCTGTTTTGAAGGAACACCATGTCGATTTGGTTTTGCTCATTGGGTTTATGCGAATTTTGTCCGCGGGATTTTGCCGGGAATGGCGGGACAAACTCTTGAACGTCCATCCGTCACTTTTACCGAAGTACGCTGGCGGAATGGACACCAATGTTCATGAAGAAGTTTTAAAGAATGGTGAAACAGAAACGGGTTGCACCATCCATTTTGTCACGGATGAGGTGGACGGCGGACCGATCCTGATTCAAAAAAAATGTGCAGTGGCACCCGACGACACGGTGGAATCACTGAAAACTAAAGTACAACAATTAGAAGGTATGGCCTTCATTGAAGCAATAAAATTGGTGAACCACAGAGACACGGAGAACACAGAGTAAAATTATTATATTGCTCCGTGTCTTCACGCCTTCGTGGTAAAGAAATAAAATGATAAACAATCCTATATTAAATAAAGAACCAATCAAAATTAACCGGGCGCTCATTTCCGTCTTTGATAAAACAGGCGTGGTGGATATTGCCCAATCTTTACATGAACTTGGAATAGAAATCCTATCCACCGGTGGCACAGCCAAAACATTGCGGGATGCGGACATTCCCGTTACCGATGTGAGTGACTATACCAAGTTTCCGGAAATTATGGATGGCCGGGTGAAAACCATCAATCCGCTGGTGGAAGGTGGCATTCTTGGCTTAAGGGACGCCCACAGCGCCGATGCTGAAGCAAACCAAATTCAATGGATCGATTTGGTGGTTTGCAATCTCTATCCATTTTCTGATACCATTTCCCGGGAAGATTGCGACTTGGCCTCGGCCCTTGAAAATGTGGATATCGGCGGCCCTACCATGATTCGGTCTGCGGCCAAAAATGTAGGATGGGTCTGCGTGGTGGTAAATCCGGCAGATTACAGTACCATTACCGATGAACTTGCATCCGGCGACATTTCATTCGAAACACGGCAGAAACTTTCAGCAAAAGCCTTCGGCCATACGGCCCAGTACGACACGATCATTCACAATTACCTGAAAGATGAAAAGCTGTCTGATGATTTTTCCCTGACATTCAAAAAACATTCTGAAATGCGTTATGGGGAAAACCCCCATCAGTTTGCTGCATCTTATAAAATCCCCGGAAACGGTGAACCAAATATTCTAAATGCGAACATCCACCAAGGAAAAAAGTTATCCTATAATAATATTATGGATGCTGATGGCGCCCTGGCTTGTGTGCGGGAATTTGATGAGCCCGCTTGTGTGGTGGTTAAACATGCTAATCCTTGCGGCGTAGCTACAGGAGAAAATCTCTTGGATGTGTACAATCGTGCATTTTATGCTGATTCGTTGTCGGCCTTCGGCGGCATCATTGCTTTCAATCGCACCTGTACCAAAGAAGTGGCAGAAGCCATCACATCAGTCTTTGTGGAAATTGTATTGGCACCGAATTTTGAACCAAAAGCGCTGGACATCTTCAAAAAGAAAAAGAATTTACGTGTGCTGGAAATTGGCCAATTCGGAAAACGAACACCCAAACTGGAAGTGCGAAACGTGGATGGCGGACTTTTAGTCCAAAATGCAGACAACTACACTCTAACACATGAACACTTGAACACCGTAACGAAGGTGAAGCCGTCGAAAAATGACATCGAAACAGCATTATTCACATGGAAGGTTCTTCGCCATGCCAAATCAAATGGGATTCTCATTGCAAAAGATAACACCGCAGTTGGACTCGGTGCGGGACAAGTGAGTCGCGTGGATGCGGTCCACATGGCTTTGCGAAAAGGGGGCGAAAATGTAAAGGGCGGTGTGTTGGCTTCCGATGCATTTTTCCCATTTCGGGATAGTATTGACGCCATCAAAGATTCAGGAATTAAAGTAGTGGTCCAGCCCGGCGGCTCCATTCGCGATCAGGAAGTGATTGATGCCTGTGACGAATACGGCATTGCCATGATCTTCACCGGCACACGCTGTTTTAAACACTAGGGAAAATAATAATGGAAATTCGTCATGAATAATACATCAATCTTGTATCCCGTTATCGCCATGGCTGTTCTTTCGTTCTATGTAACGATTCGGCTCTTCTATGTTCAATATCGGGCAACAAAACGCCGCGAGGTCAAGTATGGATTCTTTTCTGTCTACCGTGGCGAGGCGCCTGAAACTGTCCAGGCGGCTAGAGATCATTACAAAAACATGTTCGAACTTCCCGTGCTTTTCTACCTTTGGGTTGTGATTCTTTTGGCGTCAGGCCGGGTTGATCAGATTGACATTCTATTAAGCTGGCTGTTCGTCATCTCCCGCTATGTTCACAGTTATATTCGTGCCACGGATCATACCAAGATTCTGTTCCGTTTATCGGTATTCGCAGTGGGGTTTTTTATTATTTTGGTTTGCTGGTTGAAGTTATTGATTCGTCAGATTCTGGGATAATCAAATGTTAGTTTTCGACACGGGATGTTTTAAGCATTTGTATAATGACTGAGCTGACAAAAAAACTGGGTTTTCTAGTGGTCTGGGGGGCCTCTTTTGGCATGATTGAAGGGGCTGTTGTTATTTATCTGCGAGAAATTTATTACCCCGATGGTTTTCATTTTCCGCCTCTGCCTTTTGGCGATGAGTTGGTTAAAGTCGAATTGGCCCGGGAGATCGCCAGCATTTTCATCCTCTGGGCCACAGCAGTATTAACAGGAAAATCTTATCAACACAAGTTTGCTGTCTTTATGATCTTATTTGGGATCTGGGATATTTTCTATTACGTATTTCTGAAGCTCTTCCTGAATTGGCCTGAGAGTTTTTTAACGTGGGATATTCTTTTTTTAATTCCCCAAGTCTGGGCCGCCCCTGTGTTGGCCCCAATCTTGGTTTCGCTTGGATTGGTCAGCGCCGGTGTAATTGTCCTGGTGAAACTGGTGGAGGGCTACCGGTTTTCTACCGATTATAAATTTTGGCTGTTTGAATTAGCCAGTGGTGGAATCATTTTATCCGCCTTTCTGATTCCTGGAAAAGCATTACTCAATGGGCAAATGCCTACGTCATTCCCCTGGCTACTGTTTATCGCAGGACTATCTTTGGGAATCGGAACCTTCGTCCAACTCATCCTTTCAGCCGCGCACCAAGATGGTTAAGACTTTGCCGGGGGACTTGTGCCAACTGAAAAAGCCTGGATCACCTTGTCCAACATACCTTCTTCTTTCTTTACTTCTTCGGTGACATTTTCATACCCTTGGATAACAAAGAAAGTTACCTTATCGAAAAAGTAATTGACACGGGTGTTAAATTCGATTAACCGCTGAAGGTCCAGAGCGTTTTCAATGACACTTTCTTCCTTGATATGATCTTGTAGGTTTCTGCGCGCAAGAAAGATAGCATACACCACTTCTGATAGGGGTAGTTTTTCCTGCCTTCTTTCCTGGCCAATCAAGGTGAAAAACTGGGCCAGATCGCGGGAAGAAACTTTCCAGTCCATCCACAAGCTCAGTTTCTTATATACCTGATGAACGCGATCAATCAGCTGTTTGTCATCTAACTTATGGTAGGATTGCGTGTTGGCGTTTGACTGGAGCATTTCCAACCAACTGTGTGTCAACCGGTCCGCCTGCTTTTCTAAAATTTGAGTTAATCGATCACTCAGCATAGGACTTCCTTGTTAATTTGAGATAATACTGTAATCAATATACATATCCCTCGGCAATTTCTCAAATCAGGCTAATAAACCGGCACCGATGGGTCAATTTCCTTTGACCATGAATCTATACCGCCTTCCAAGTTTGTGGTGTCGAATCCGAATTGATCTAAATAATGGCAGACCTGTGCTGACCGCACACCGCCATGGCACATCACCACAATCGGCATGTCTTTGTCTAAATCATTTAGCCGGTCGGGGATATCCATCATTCGAATATGAATATGCGGATTGATATTTGCAAATTGGACCTCGTGATCTTCACGAACATCCAACAGGATAAAACGCTCCCCATTATCCCATTTTTGTTTTAACTCAACTGCCGTTATTTTTTTCATACCAAACTATTACTCATATTTTATTGAACCGCCTTACATTCTCTTATTAAACTTCTGAAGAATCTTATGAAAACAAAACTAATCCTTATTTTAAGTGCACTCCTCTTAGCAGGATGTGCTTTCAATGGTGCTGAACGGAAACCGGTTAAAGCGCGCAATTTCATTTCTCAGGAAGAAATCAAAACACTTACCGCAGCGCGAACCGCCAGAGACGCGGTCGAAATGGCGCGTCCCATCTGGCTCCGAGGTAAGGGAATTGACGCATCTGTTTATATGAATGGCATTCTTATGGGCGGCCCCGAACAGCTGGAAAATGTTTCGATACAAGCCGTGAAAGAACTGCGTTTTTTATCTCCCGTTGAGGCAACAACAATGTATGGCACAAATAATATGGGTGGTGTGATCGAAATCAAATCGCGCTAGGTGCCGCTTCCGGCCGGTCTGTGATTATTCCGTCCACACACATTTTTATAAAAAACTTCATCCCGGATTGCGTATTTACGGTCCATACTTTTACGCCCAGCCGGTGTCGTTTCGCATAACCCGTTAAATCATCATTATATATATCGGCGCGGGGATGTATATAATTTGCTCTCGAAAAAGTGCACAATTTCATCAGCCGCATATCCTGAAATAAAAAGCCTGTTTTAATGGATGGATTCACCCATTTAACCATCCGCAATGTAAAGGGATTAAAACTGGAAATGATTGTACTATTCTGAATTTTAAGTCTTTTAATTATCTGGGCCACTTTTACAGCGGTAGACCAATCCAGAATCTTACATGTTTTAATTTCAATATTTACCCGATAATCCCGGGGTAGCCGGATTAAGACATTTTCAAGCAGTGGAATTCTCTCTATTTTGCCGGGCCAATGAATTGCGGCATTAATTTCCTTTAATTCAGGCCAAGTTTTATTATATATGTACCCAAAGCCATCCGTCTCCCGTTCCAAATCAAAATTATGTGAGCATACAATTTTACCGTCTTTGGTTTGAACCACATCCAGTTCAATCGCAGGGAGGCCCGTATCAACGGTCGCTTGGTAGGCCGACCATGTATTTTCCGGGGCACGATTCAACAGACCGCGGTGGCCATACAATGTTAAATCAGAACCGGTGAGAACACCCTTTCGTGTTTGGGGGACAAAACCAAAAAAAAGAAGGAGGGCAGCCCAACCCAATAGTGTAATGATGAGAAAAATGATATTTATCCCTTCGGAATGAAGACAAGCCGTTTGAATTGGGGGCTGGTTCGAATAAAGTCTTCATCAAAATACGTTGTACGGTATTCACCCTGATTATAAAGCGGGGCCTGATCTTTATAGTGGGGACTGGTTGGGATTCCGGATTGACCTGTTGGGAGGATAAACTGCGTTTCGTTCAAATTATCAAAATCAACAATGCGACGCATAGAGGGGCCAATAACCTGATCGAAATTTGACAGAAAAATGTATTCACCTTTATTGATGGTTCCGCCTGAACCGCCTGCAGGAAAAGGACCGACATTTAACCCGAACAGCTTATTTAAAATTTTTACTTCTCCCAGGGTATGGTTCTGGGTAAGTGTATGCACAGCAGACCATTTCCAATCATCAGCATTGTTTCCAATTTCATCCCGAATTTCTTTCACAGCCAACTCCAACGACCGTTTTAAAATATCGTACATTGATTCTTGTTTTTCCGTGGAAATATCGTCAAACCATTCCGATTCACCTTCCCGTAAAAGTGTCAGTAAACTGCGCATGGGCACCATTGGCTGGTTAATAAAATTTTCCAAATAGGTTTCCCCCAATTCGGCCATTTCATCCCCATAAACATTTTTAAATAATTGGTTCAAACTGAAGTGGTAAACCAACGCAGCAGCAGAACTTTCATCCTCCACATAATCCCAGGATGAAAGAAGCTCAATAGCTTCGGCGATATTTCCCGATTCATCTTCTGTCTTCACTTTTAAGAAATACTGGGTGATTTCCTTCGCATTGTGGGATTTTTGATCCATCTGCATGGTTTTTACAAAATTCACATCAACTTGATTTTCTGAATCAAGCATCTCCTCAATCCGTTTAATCCTGCTTGGGGATGCCCATTGATTAGAAATGTAGTAGGGAAAAGAATCATCGATCGTTTTATTGTTTGCTGTACCGATATATCCCTCCTCGGGATTGAATAAAAAAGGCATTTCTTCAAAAGGGACAAACCCATGCCAATCATACGTTGGGTCATGGCCAGGGCGGGGCAGGAGATTCTGTCCTCCTTTGCGAATCGGTACCCTGACAGCCGGACGCCAGCCGATATTACCATATTTATCGGCATATACAATATTTTGTCCCGGGACAGAAAATGTTTCCACCGCAGAGGAAAAACCGTCCCAATCCTTAATTTCCGCCATCTTTATTAACGTGGATAATTCTTCTGTGACATAATGGCCGGCCCAGGCCATGGCGACTGCTTTATCGGATCCTTTCAACAAAGGGTGAATATCACTAATGATTGGACCGTGGTGGGTTAAGCGAACCACAATCGTGGTATCACCGCCAGATTTTAATTGAATGGTCTCCGGACGAAACGAAATCTTACGCCATGCATCTCCATACCGATATTGATTCAAATTGTCCGGGTTCAAGGTTTCTACAAAGAAATCCATATCATCAATCATGACGTTGGTGAACCCCCAGGCCGCGTGTTCATTCTGTCCGATCACGGGTAGGGGCATGCCCGGAAGGCACACACCACTAATATTAAACCGTCCCCCTTTCAGGTGCATTTCATACCACCAAGATGGTTGCTTCGTCCCCAGATGGGGGTCATTGGCCAAAATCGGTTTTCCTGATTGGGTTCCTTGGCCGCTAATTACCCAGCTGTTGGATCCCATCACGGTGCCATCCATGTTTAACAATGTTCGGAGCTTTTTCTCTTCACGTGAAATACTTTCAAAAATTGTGCTAAGGTGTGCCTGTGGCGGCATAATCGTAATATCGTCGGGGTCGTTGGGGAACAGAGCCAGTGCCTTTTCGACGCCAAACTTTTCAACTAAGGCTCCCATGACAATTTCTGCCCGCCAGGACTGCTGTAGTTCATAGGCCATTAATCGGCTGTTGGCTACTACGTCGAATGGTGTCCATTTTAGGGGGCTGCTGCCGATTATTCTAAACTCAACCGGCCAGTTACCCTTGGATTGATCAATCCAATCATTTATTCCATCACAATATGCCTCAATAAATGTGTGCGTTTCTTCATCCATATTTGCGGTGATTTTTTGTGCCACTGAGGGGATTCCGAATGTCCTCAAATAAATATCGCTGGACAAAAGATCATCCCCCAAAAAAGCGGCTAAGGCTCCCCGGCCCGTGGCGGCAGAAAGAGACATTTGAAATAATCTCTCCCGGGCCATGAGATATCCTGAAGTATAAAACAGGTCTAATTCATTTTGGGCGAATACATGGGGTACGCCATAGCCATCCGTGTATACCTCAACACTATCCTGGAGCCCGGGCAGTGTTTCTTTGCCGCTGTATTTGGGCAGGGACAAATGAAATGTATATTTAAAAACAAGCACCGTTGCTAAGGCCAGTCCTACAAGGGGTATAAAAAAATATTTGATTAATTTCTTCATAAATTTTGCTTTAATTCACCATGGGTTTTCTCCAATTTATGAAAAATAAGTTTTTACTTAAAAAGAAAAGCCTCCCGCAAAAGCGGGAGGCCCTATTTATATACCATCCATGTTGTGTTAAAATGCAGAGGTGTAGCATCTACAGTAAGGAGGGGCTTGTGAGAACCTGGTGTAAAACTACTATGGTTTTTGAACTTTGTAAATACGGTGATGACCGTATTTTTCATATGGGGTAAACACCGTATAAAATGAAATCCGGTAGGGCGCTATAATTGATGATTTACCCTATATTTTGTCCTAATTTTGGTATGAGATGCTTAATTCCTACGTAAGAAATATCCGCACTCTGCTCTCTGTGCTGTTATTCAGCCTCTGCTCAACCCTGTTTGGACAGCACTTGAACATGTCGCCTTTTCCAAAATATTTCAAACCGAATTTTGATTCTACCTGGGTTCATCAGGATCCCTCGGTTGAAAACGGATGGATCGTTTTAGATGAAAACACTTTCTCCGGATTCCCGGCTTTCTATCAAATCGACTACCCCGGAAAAGAAAAGCGTCCAATCTTTTCATTGAAAAAATATGATGATAAGACTTTTACACTGTCTGTTCCATTCGATTTTGAAAACATGAAACCAATCATACCATATACACTTCATGTTAAAAGTATCAGCTATTATTGGCAGATATTTTTAAACGGACAAATCATTGATAGCAATTGGAAAACAGAAGCTGATGAAACAGTAGGGCCCGTTCGTGGGAAAAATAAAAGAATCGCCATTCCGGGCGGATTGCTTAAATCCAGCAATAATCTCTTAACCTTTCGAGTTGCCGGCAGTCCCTATCACCGGTGGACCGGTTTTTACTATAGCGGCCCCGTAACCATCTCACCAACAATTCGTGTTATTTTTCCAAACAACGATGTGCTTATGTTGTCTATGTTGGGAGTATTGGTGTTTCTTGGAATATTCTGGGCTGTCTTCGCCGCCATTGAAAAAAACAATAAAATATTATTTGTTTCAGCCGCCTGGTGCATATCATACGCTCTTTTTTTTCTGACCCGGGTTGATCACTTATTACCCTTTTATCCATCAGGATATTTTTTAATCCGAGCCGAATATATTGCTATATTCGTCAGTGCATTATTATATCCTCTTTTTCTGGATGTTTATCAAAAACGTATTTCCTTATTCACAAAATTATTTTCCATTATTAATATTCTTTTTGCTCTAATGACAGTGGTGGCGCCTCTCTCTTTTGTGGCTGACTTAAATTTTATCTGGCAACGATTGGCGCCCTTGTCTCTCATTTATGTTTTAATTCGATTCGTTCAATATTTTTTAAATCAACCATCACCTAAATTTATAAATTTTATTTCCTCCGGAACGGGAATTATTCTCTTAGTCTTAGTTACACATGGCGCCTTTGTTTCCAGGGATATCTTCTTTCTCATACAATACCATTTAGATGAATTGTCCTCACGGTATACGATGGTTTTTTCTACGATAACTATCTCGGTTGTTCTCATAACACAATTCATCCAGGGATATGTTAAAACGCGCGGCTGGGGTGACCAGTTGGAGCAAGAAATCAATGTGCGGACTAAGGAGCTTTGTGAAGCCAAAGAATATATCGAATCGATTTTTGAAAACTCCGGTGAAGGAATTGCTGTTTTTGACTTAGGCATAAGGATAGTGAGATGTAATCAAGCATATTTGGATTTGTTTGGATATACATTTGATGAATACAAAAAGCTTACCATCAAGGATCTTTATGACGGTCCCGGGGGCGAACATCTGCTAAATGCCCGGAAAGAAGCGCTCAAATCGGGAATCCTTAGGGTGATCATAACAGCGTTTAACAAAGCAGGTGAAAAAAGACAAATCTCTCTGACGGGCAGCCGTACCCAATCGAGCACCGGGGAAGAGTATTTTATTGTTAATGCTCATGACATGACAGATCGCATTAAAATGGAACAACGGCTACGGGAAGCACAGCAAAAATTGTTGGCGTCAAAAGAAGAGTTAGAAGCAATTTTCGCTGCTTTGCCTGATTTATACTTTCGGTTGGATAAGGATGGCACATACCTGAATTTCCAGGGTCAGAAAAAGTTTGTATATAACCCTGAAAAAGAAATTATCGGAGACAATATAGCCGACCGGCTTCCGCCAAATGTAGCGGAGGAGGTTATGACAGCCATTAATAAAGTTATTAAAGAACAAATCAAGGGTACGATTGAATACGAGCTTGAATTACCAGACGGTCTAAAAACGTTTGAAGCCGTTATTTTACCCTATCGAGAAAATGAAGTCATTTCAGGTA
This sequence comes from uncultured bacterium, assembly GCA_964343505.1. Lineage (GTDB taxonomy): Bacteria > Fidelibacterota > Marinisomatia > Marinisomatales > TCS55 > TCS55. The sequence continues at coordinate 15,168 of CAYFJU010000043.1, read as the reverse complement.
TTCGGGATATTACCGAAAGAAGATTTGCTGAAAAAAACATGTATAAAAGTGAAGAACAATACCGCACCCTTGTGGAGGGGACTGAAGATTTAATTTTTTCCATTGATCCCGACGGGGTTATTACTTTTGTGAATAATCAGGTTCTCATTCATTATGAAAAAGATTCCGTTGATTTCATTGGACAAAACATCACCGATATTATTGACACTGTGGAACCGCTTGATTTTAGAGAAACGATCGACGCGATGATCAACACCGGCCAAATGCTTCGAATCAAAACAGAAGTAAAATTTCCAAAATTTACCAGTTGGTTTGAGTTTACACTCAATCCCCAAAATGACAGCTCCGATAAAATAAATTCCATTTTATGTATCGGTCATAATATCGATGAACAACAGTCCTACGAAAATCAATTGGTGCAGTTAATTGAGCGGCTCAACGAGCAGCAGCGGGTACTTAAGAAAACGTCTGAACGTATTCTCAGTGCCCAGGAAAATGAACGCAGTCGCATCAGTCGGGAACTCCACGATGAAGTGGGCCAGACCCTTACCGCCATTGACCTCAATCTTCAATTAATTAAACATCGCGCAGAAAATTCCGAAACCATTAATTCTTTGGTTAAGGAATGCCAACGAATGGTCCAGAACACTTCGAAGGAAATTCATCGTTTCTCACGCGATCTTCACCCATCGATTTTGGACGATATGGGTCTTTTCCCCGCCATTGTTTCCTATATCCGTTCATTTGAAAAGCGAACCAATATATCCGTTAACTTCGCGCCGCCGGACAATTTTGACGCAATACCTAATAATATTCGGACACTGATATACAGGATTTTTCAGGAATCGTTAACGAACGTTTCAAAACATTCCGGAGCTGATGTTGTATCGATAAAATTGAATCGTTTCGACGGGTTGATTCGCATGGTTGTTTCAGATAATGGCATTGGGTTTCGGGATGATATAAGTAGCGAGACAGCCAATCGTTTTGGTCTTCAGGGAATTGATGAGCGCGTACAGCTTGCGGGGGGCAAGTTTTCTCTTTCTTCATCAATCGACGGCGGCGCAGAACTAAATATTGAAATTCCACATAAACAGCTGTAACCTTGTCCTCATCAATTATTACTTCAATTAACGATGTCTAACACAATAACTGTATTTTTAGCCGATGATCACAATATCGTGCGGGCGGGATTAAAAGTTCTTCTCGAATCAGATCCTACAATTAGGGTGATCGGTGAAGCTGAGAATGGCCATGATGCTGTGGTGGGGATACAAAAATTGCATCCTGACATTGTGATCATGGATATCTCCATGCCCGTTCTTTCCGGGATCGATGCGGCTGAAGTCCTCAAGAAAAAGGGTACTAAAACAAAGATCGTTATCCTTTCCATGTATGCTGATGACGAATATGTGCTGGCGGCGGTACGGGCCGGTGCATCAGGATATTTGGTTAAGCAATCGGTATCCAGTTCGTTAATCGATGCCGTAAAGCAGGTGCAGTCCGGACGTGTTTATTTCAGTCCTGAGGTATCTGGCGCTGTCTTATCGATGGCGAATGTCCCTGACTACTTAAACCGTAAAAAAAGAAATTCGGGGACGATTACCCACCGTGAAATTGATGTTTTAAGATTGATTGCTTCAGGAAAAACAAACAGAGAAATTTCAGATCACTTATTTATTTCAGCCGGAACCGTGGATAAACACCGTCAAAACCTTATGCGCAAACTGGATATTCATGATGTGGCTGGCTTGACTCGCTATGCCATTGAAAATAATATTATTTAACAATTAACGATTACAGAATTCGTGCCCGAACTCCCGGAAGTCCAGACTGTAACAGATTTTATTCGCCCCTACCTTTTAGAACAAAACATTCAGTCTGTTCAGCATTTAAATAATTTCCCTAATGTTTTTGCAACACATACGCCCGCGCGCTTTAATCGTCTGGTTGCTCACCAAAAAATACAATGTGTGTGGCGCCGGGGAAAATTTATTGTCCTAGATCTTGATTCCGGCCATTTACTCATCCACCTTAGGATGACTGGCAGAATCCAACCAAAAATTTTACCCAATGATAATCCAAAACACTTTACGGCTCGGATCATCCTGGAAAATCATACCAATATTTATTTTAAAGATTATCGAAAGTTTGGACGTTTTTACTTTTATCAATCGATGGCCCCAATTGAAGCAAAACTTGGCTGCGAACCACTTTCCAAATCATTTTCTTCAAAATTCTTAACGGATCAGTTGAAATTGAAAAGGCGTCAGATAAAACCGCTTTTAATGGATCAGTCTTTCATCGCTGGGCTCGGCAATATCTATGTGGACGAGGCTTTATGGTTATCGCGAATTCATCCGGAAAAACACTGTTTTAAAATCAGTGCACAAAAAATCGCCCACCTTCATGTTGCCATTCAATCTGTCCTGAAAAACGCCATCGAATATAATGGAACTACGATTATCAATTTTACCTTTGGTGAAGAATCCACAGGGGATTATACTAAAAAATTAAAGGTTTTCGGGAGACAAGGAAGTCCCTGTGGTCGTTGTCAAACAAAAATCAAGAAAGTGTATGTCGGTCAGCGGGGAACCCACTTTTGTCCCCGTTGCCAAAGAAAATAAGGTTGTAATGTTCTGCATCTATTTCTTCAATTATTCCTCATAAATGCTGTAAAATCCCGCTTCAATTTTGGATAAATTAGAATGATTTTAACCATAGCAATTGCCGCCATTCTCATTGTGATGACCCTGTTTATTTTGGATACAAGCCGTGAACAAGTAATCACCAGTCAGGTCTCGACATATCTACAACCCTTCGCTGCAGAAACGATTGTAAAACATGAGTTTGCGGCACGCCCTGAATTAGTATGGAATACATTGACGCGTTTGTCAAACTACAACTTCTGGTTTCCCGGTATTTTGCGGCTTTTGCCCGTTGTTGAAACAGACCGGTATGTCCATCGTTATTCTTTTGATAAATTTAAATTTAACCCCGGATCGTTTATCCGCCTGCGCCCCTTCAGTTTTTCCCCCGCCTTCAAAGGCAGGATCATGGCGGTGGAAGATAAGAAACAATTGGCCATGGAAATGCGTTTTAACCCGGTGCATAAAGAAACGGTGGTGTTTGATCTGAACCCCACACCGGATGGGACTTCCGTGACTTGCCGCCGTACCAGTCGTGGTCTGTTTTCCTGGATGACATTGTGGGGTTTTTCGGGCAGTAAATCAAAAATTTTAGACAATCTCGGATATTTCATTCCCGAAGAAGCGGCGGATGAAAAAGATGATACCGCCGCTGTGCAGGATACTGGCCCGCAATACAGCCGGGAAGCTATTATTGCCCGGGCCGTTCAGGCGGGGCTTGATGGAAACATGGATCTCGTCAATGCCATTCCTGACAAACCCACGCGCGGTATGGCCAAGGCGATGCTGGTCCAATCCAAGCGTAAAGGCAATGTTATGCCGGACCACCTGGTGAAAGCTTTATCTGAAGAACCGACTGCAGGGGCGCCGGCCACACCGGTGCCAGCCCCAACCCAAAGTATGGGTGCTGGTCTTCCCGCTTTTACAAACCCGGATGATCTGATTGCTTTTGTAGTTAACACGGCCTTGGATGGCGACGATGAACCCATCAATGCCATCACTGATAAACCAACGCGCGGAAAAGCCAAAGCGATGTTGGTGAAAATTAAACGTGGTTCCGTTGAACGTCCGGCAATGCCTGAGACCCCTTCCCCAGCACCTGCACCCGCAGCCACAGAAAGCACCGCCGTCGCTGCTGAATCAGAAGAAGATTTGATCGCAAGGTTGGTGGCGGACGGTGTCAAGGGCAATATGGATGAGATTAATGCATTGGAGAATAAAGTTCTGCGGGGAAAAATAAAGGCCGCAATTTTAAAAGCCAAACGCGCCAAAGCATAAAATACCTATTAGAAGGCTTTGAAAAACTCATTATATTTAAAAAGGCCCCCGGCAGCTGCCGGGGGCCTTTTTATTAGCATGTAATCTAAATCAGTTTTGGTTTAGGTGTTGTGACGAATGTCACGATTGATGCGATATTGAAACTGAAAAATGCCTACTTTTTCATTTACCGGAATAATCGATTCAAAAACCAAACCCATTTCATCCACCGAACCAGAAAACAGTTGAACGCCCGATCCAAATAGAATAGGGTGGGGGGTCAAATAAAGATGAGTTAGGTGTGGTGCAAAGCGTGCGTTTGTTTTTCCGCCGCCGGCAATAAAACATTTTTCATCATTTAAATCGGACAATATATTTTGCGGTTCATCATTCCTGTGTACAACAATAATGTCCCGCCCTTCCAATTCCTTTTGCAAACAATCAAATGTGTTCGATCCCATGATGACCGGCCAACCCAAAGTTTGTTTTTTAAATAGGTGGAGGTCTTGGGACCATGTGACTGTTTCGTTGGAATGGCGGGCGATGAACCCGTCCTGAGTGACGGCAGCGATGAGAATTACATCCACTAGGACTCGTTAAATGTTCCGGCGGCGACAATAGTCAATTTATCCGGATTAATATATCGTTTAATTGCACCGTTGACCTGGTCCAATGAAATATTTTTGATAATCTCCGGATATTCATCTAAATAATCGACCGTTCGTCCCTTTTCAGCGTTGGATAAAATTTGGGCTGTAAGCCCGCCGGTAGAATCCATTCCAACTTGATAGGAACCGGTTATGGTTGTTTTCTTTGCTTCTAGCTCATCCGGCGTCACACCGGTATTGAACCAGTTTAAAATTTGTTCCATCGTTGCATTTTTGCCCGTATCCAAAATGTCAGGTGCAAATGTACCCCACGTACTCCAATAACCATCGCTGCCAAAACTCGTGCCGGCCACTGAAGATCCAATGCCATAGGTAAGACCTTGCTGGTCTCTGACAGTCTGCATGAGTCGCGCAGAAAAATTCCCCCCCAGTATGTATATACCTATCATCAGCGGGTAAAAATCTTCATGGTCCTGATCAATACCAACCGCTTGCCCTAAATACATATCCATGCTTGTTTTGTCGGGGATATGAATGTGTTTTTCTTTTTTTTCTGCTGGATGTGCCTTTAAACCGGAAGGTTCAAGTGACGCGGGTTTGTTTTCCCAGCCATTCAATTGTTCTTTTAATAACCCATTGATGGTCAGCGGATCAACATCCCCGACAGCAGTAAAATTCAAGCTTCCCAATCCATACATTGCTCTATGATACGCATTGAGTTCTTTTTCGCTCGTAGATGAAATCTGATCAATCGCCTCATCGGTGGTCAGTCTGAAGTTCGGGTGGTTTTTTGGATATAAGTGTCTTAATAATCCTGTGAGTGCCTGTTTTTTTGTATCTTCTTTTGACCGCTCAAGGTTTCCAACCATTCTTGTTTTTAATGTCGCCAGCTCATCCGCCGGAAAAGCAGGTATACGGAGTTGTTCAACCAGCAAATCAATGACTGTTTCCAGGTTTTCCTTTAAGCAGTGACCTGTGAATTGAACATGGTGCCGGGTGCTGGAAAAATTTAGTTCAGCTCCCACCGATTCCAAAATATCACTAATAACATATTTGTCTTTTGATTGCGTGCCCTTATCCAGCATCGCGGCGGTTAGAGATGCAATCTTTTGTTTGGATTGAGGCGCAAATAATGAACCACCCAAAAAACTCCCGGCAAAAGTCACCACATCTTTTACACCTGTTGGCATTACGAATGTTGTGAGACCATCCAGCGGGTGGTCAATAGAAACCTGTTTTTTGAAAAGTCCCATTTACGCTGCCTCGACCTTTTTAGGGATAAACCAGCCGGTCGTACTGTTGTCTTCAGTAAGATAGGTCTTTGCCGCACGTTGGATATCCTCCGCAGAAACCAGCTCGATCCGCTCCATGAAGGTCGTATAAAATGTCCAGTCTCCAATGGCTATGGCTTCGTTCAAGGCGCTGGCAACGGCATAGGAGCCATCCCGGCTGAAAGCAACGCCGGCGCGAACCTGGGCTTTTGCGCGAGCAAGTTCTTCTGATGAAATACCCTCCTTTATAATCTGCTCATACTCGCCTAAAATAATATCTTCCACCTTTTGGTGATCCGTATCGGGCGTGAGAAAGACATAAGTAATGAACATGCCATTATCCCGAAAAGGGAAGTCGTACATAAACAGGGAGGTGGCCAGCCCCCGGTCAACAATGCGTTTATAAAACCGGCTTGTTTTCCCGTCAGTGAGAATTTTTCCCAGCAGTTGAAGGGCGTAGATGTCTTCGTCGAGTCCTTCCGGAGTTTTGTGACCGACACCAACAAGACCGGTCTGTCCGGCCCTTTTTACGGTTGTTCTGCGGGGTCCTTCCTGATTTGGCTCTTCCGTATACATATTGGGAATATCATGATTGCTGGGCGAATGCTCACCAAAATATTTTTTAATTAATCTGAATGTTTCCCCTTTATCAAAATCCCCAATTACCGTTGCGGTGGCATTGTTGGGGAAATAAAATGTATGATAGAATTCCTGCAATCTCTCGGTGGAGACATTTTCAATATCAGAGCGCCAGCCGATTGTAGAATGGTGATAAGGGTGGGCCTGATAAGCGGTGGCCCAAATATTTTTATCTAAAACATCAAAGGGGCTGTTCTCACCTCGTTCAAACTCGTTACGCACGACCGTCATTTCGGGTTGCCGGTCTTCATCTTTCAGGAAAGCAAACCGCATCCGGTCCGCCTCAATAGCAATCGCTTTTTCTAAATGCCCACTGGGGACAACCTCAAAATAGTTTGTCCTGTCATTCCAGGTGGTGGCATTGATTTGGGCACCAATATTCTGCAGTTCGGTCCAAATTGCGGTGTCTTTTTCTTTATTAAAATTCCTGGAGCCCTTAAACATTAAATGCTCGAGCAAATGGGTAGAGCCTGTATAACCAACGGCCTCATTCCGAGAGCCCACATGGTATGTCACCATAAAGGTTGCAACGGGGGCAGAATGGTCTTCCAGCGCCAAAACAGTTAAGCCGTTTGACTTGAGTTTATACTCTTCAATTCCACCAGAGGATTTGATAAAATCAAATCCACCGTACGATTTTTTACTTTTGGGGGGCATATAAATCTGTTACTGTGCCTTCAAACACTTCGGCGGCCAAGGAAGTGGTTTCTCCCAAGGTAGGATGAGGGTGAATGGTTAATCCGATATCTTCCGCATCCGCACCCATTTCAATCGCCAGCATAGCTTCGGATATCAGGTTGCCTGCTTCCGGGCCAACGATACCGACGCCTAAAACCTGTTTGGTTTCCGGATCAAATAAAAATTTTGTTTTTCCTTCATTCCGTCCGATGGCCAGTGCTTTTCCGCTGGCGGCCCAGGGCACTTCTCCTTTTTCGTAGGGGATATTTTTTTCTTTTGCTTCTTTTTCCGTTAATCCAGCCCAAGCCACTTCAGGGTCGGTAAAAACAACAGCGGGAATTGCTTTGGCATCAAAGGCCGATTTTTCGCCCGCAATAACTTCAGCCGCCACGTGGCCTTCATGAGTCGCCTTATGGGCTAATTGGGGCTCCCCGGCAATATCTCCGATGGCGTATATATTTTTTACCGAAGTGCGTTGGGTTTTATCTACGTTGATAAAACCGCCTTTATTTGTAGCGATGCTGGTATTCTCAATTTTAAGGATATCGGTGTTGGGACGCCTGCCTACAGACACCAATACCTTGTCGAAAGATTCCTGGATTTCTTCTTTGCCTGTGTCAATTGAAACGGTGGCGGTACTATCCGTGTTTTTTTCTACCTTGGTCACTTTTGATGATTTGTGAATAGCCTCAAATTGCTTCTTTAATTTTCTTTCCAGCGGCTTCACCAAATCTTGATCGGCCTCCGGAATCAGTTGGGGCATTAATTCCACCACGCTGACATTTGAGCCTAAAGTTGCAAAGACAGAACCAAGTTCCAAGCCAATCACACCGCCCCCTATGACCAATAATCTGTTTGGGATATCTTCCAGCTCCAGGGCGGACCGTGAAGTAAGAATATATGAATCCTCTTCAGAGGTCCCCGGTATTAAGGTGGATCGGGATCCTGCGGCGATAATGCAGGCGTCAAAGGTAACGGTTAAATCACCGTTTTCCGTTTTGACCGATATTTCAACATCAGAATTAAAGACGGCCGACCCCTTTAATGTTTCTACCTTTCTGACTTTTGCCAGCTGATCCAAGCCCCGCGTCAATTGGTTTACAACCTTGTTTTTCCATCCCCGAATCCCATTCAGATCGAGGGAAGGTTTTTCATACACGACACCCATTTTTTTAAGGTCCGCCGCATCGTCCATTACCTTGGCTATATGTAACAATGCTTTCGACGGGATACAGCCGCGGTTCAAACATACCCCGCCCAGATTCGGATCCCGGTCAATCATTAGGACCTGTTTACCCAAATCCGCAGCACGGAAGGCCGCCGCATAACCACCAGGACCGGCACCAATAACGACTACTTCAAAATGCTTTTTATTTTCAGCCATTTTACCAGGATTTATAGATACTCTCATCTTCCAAGATTTCACGCAGGCGGCGCGTGAACATGGCCGCGGCGGCACCATCAATTATACGGTGGTCGTATGAAAGAGAATAGGGAAGAATATTTTGAGGATGAAATGCTTCGCCATCCCAGACCGGCCTCATTTCAGATCGGGATACACCAAGGATGGCCACTTCCGGTGGATTAATGATGGGTGTAAAATAGGTGCCGCTGATTCCACCTAAACTGGAAATTGTAAAACAACCACCCTTCATCTCTTCCGGTTTAATTTTTCTATCCCGGGCGCGGGTACTGAGATCAATTATATCAGCGGACACTGCCCATATATCTTTCTTATCCACATCCCGGATGACCGGTACCATCAATCCGTTCGGTGTATCAACGGCAATACCAATATGAACATAGTTTTTATATATTTGCTTTTCACCGGTACTATTTAGGGAAGAATTGAAATCCGGCATTTCGGACAATATTTTTGCACATGCTTTGAGCAGGAAAGCAAGCGGTGTGATTTTTATTTCCTTTTTTTCTGCTTCCGCTTTCAGGGCCTTGCGGAAAGTTTCAAGACCAGAAATATTGGCTGTATCAAACTGGGTAACATGGGGAATAGTTTGCCAGGCTTCCTGCATTCTTTGGGCCGTGATTTTCCGAATGCGGGACAGGGGGCTTTCTTCAGCCTCTCCCCATTGAGTAAAATCAATCGTTGGCCCTTGCGGCACCGGGGGACCGGCTCCCAGCTTGGCCTTGGCCAGTTGTGTTTTCACATAAGATTGAACATCTTCTTTTGTAATTCTATTCTTTTCACCGGTACCGCGAATCCAGGCAATGTCTGCTCCCAGTTCACGGGAAAAGCGCCGTACACCGGGACTGGCCAACGGTTTTTTATTAGGCGCATCCAGCGGCATATAGCTGGGCATCTCAACCGACAAAGGCGGAGTGGTTTTTTCTAATTCTTTTGGGGTGGGTGTCCCTGCAGCGGTCTCAGACTTTGCTGCCTTTGGTATTTCTTGTGACGCTGCACCGTCTTCAGTTTCAATCGTTAAAACAGGTGTGCCTGAGCCAGCGGATTCACCTGCTGTAAGCAAGACGCGCTTTACTGTTCCGTTATATTCGGATGGAACCTCCATAGTTGCTTTATCCGATTCCAACACCAAAATTGGGTCGTCTTTTTTAATTACATCGCCCGCCTTAACCAATATTTCCGAAACATCGGCTGACTCGATACCCTCTCCCAAATCGGGAAGGTGAATCGTTTCTATTCTTTTTTCGATCTTTAAGGGTTTGGAGACCGGGGCCTCGCTAACAATTTCTTCTTCAGGAACAGCCACTGGTTCTTTATCGACTTTAGCTGGTTCGATTGTTTTTTCTTGTTGGTCCGCCGCGTCCGATTCCCCTTCTACGTCAACCGACAAAATATTGTCCCCCGGTTTTATTGAATCACCCGTGGATATAAACACCTTGGACACGATCCCCGTTTGGGTGGCGGGTACTTCCATGGTGGCCTTGTCAGATTCTAAAACAATGACTATATCATCTTTTACAACGCGATCCCCGGGAGAGATTAAAACATCAGACACCTCGGCGGTGTCAATGCCCTCTCCCAGGCTGGGTAATTGAATTTCTTTCAGCATTATATATTAAACAGTTATGGGACTTGGTTTATCCGGATCCAGACCATATTTATTCATGGCTTCCTGAATTTTTTCCGAAGGAAGAGCGCCGTCCATCACCAGTGCCCGAATGGCGGCAAGAACAATGTAATTCCGATCTACTTCAAAAAACTGCCTTAAGTTTTCGCGGGTGTCACTGCGGCCAAAACCGTCTGTCCCAAGGGCGTAATAGGGTCCCGGAACGTAGGGGGCGATTTGTTCAGAAACCATTTTAACATAATCTGAAACAGCCACCGTGGGAATTTCTTTTTGCTTCAATTTGGATTCAAGGTGGCTTTCTTTTGGCTTCTCATTGGGGTGGAGCAGGTTCCATCGTTCAACCTCTTCAGCTTCCCGTCGTAGCTCACTGAAGCTTGTGACATTCCAAACGGCCGATTCGATATTCCAGTCTTTTTTCAGGATTTCAGCGGCGGCGAGTGTTTCACCCATGAGGGGCCCACTGCCTAACAATCGAACCGAAGAAGATTTGACAGATGATATCTCGTACAATCCTTTAATAATATCATCAGCAATTCCTTCCGGCATCGGTGGGTGGGTATAATTTTCATTTTCCAGCGTCAGGTAATACACCAGATCTTTATTGTCCTCCAGCATTTCCTTTAAGCCTTTTTGAACGACGGTGGCGATTTCATAAGAATAGGCCAAGTCATAAGCCTTTATATTGGGTGTTGCCGCAGCGGCCAAGTGGCTGTGACCATCCTGATGCTGCAGCCCTTCGCCGTTTAATGTTGTACGACCCGCTGTTGCGCCTAGTAAAAACCCGCGTGTACGCATATCCCCGGCAGCCCAGATCAAATCCCAAACACGCTGGAAACCGAACATGGAATAATAAATGTAAAAAGGTACCATAGGTGTGCCGTGAGTGCTGTAACTCGTCCCGGCAGCGATAAATGATGCCGTTGCGCCAGCTTCATTGATTCCTTCTTCAAGGATTTGGCCGTCCTTGGCTTCCTTGTAATACAAGAATTGATCAGAATCCACCGGGTCGTAAACCTGACCCACGTGGGAGTAAATCCCCAAACTCCTGAAAAGAGGGTCGATGCCGAATGTGCGCGCTTCGTCCGGAATAATGGGTACAACATTTTTACCGATTTCTTTGTTCCGGCACAATAATGTTAACAGGCGGACGAAGGCCATGGTGGTTGAAATTGCCCGCTCTCCGGACCCATCCAACATTTCTTGAAAAATGGAACTATCCGGGACTTTCAAGGGGGGGCATTTTGTTTGCCTTTGGGGCAATGAGCCGCCGAGGGCTTGGCGTCGTTTTTTCAAATATTGTATTTCTTCGCTATCGTCATCGGGTCGGTAAAAAGGCATTTTAACCGCTTCTTCATCCGAAAGAGGAATATCAAACCTGGAGCGAAAATGCAGCAATTCTTCTTCGTTGAGTTTTTTCTGCTGGTGAGTAATATTTCTTCCCTCACCCGCTTCTCCCATGCCATATCCTTTTACGGTGCGGGCCAGAATAACTGTCGGTTGGTCTGTGTGCTCCATCGCTTCCGCGTAGGCTGAATATACTTTTGCCGGATCGTGGCCACCGGTCTTGAAGCGCCATAATTCATCATCGGATAAATGGTCAACAAGTTCCAGCAGTTCGGGATATTTGCCGAAAAAATGCTCCCGGATCAACCCGCCGCCTTCGACTACATATTTGAGAAGATCCCCATCCACAACATCTTCAATGCGCTGCTGCAGTAATCCGCTTTTATCCTTTTCGATAAGCGGGTCCCAATCTGAGCCCCAAACAACTTTGATTACATTCCAGCCGGCCCCGCGAAAGGCGCCTTCAAGCTCCTGGATCACTTTGCTGTTTCCGCGGACAGGACCATCCAGCCGTTGGAGGTTACAGTTCACAACAAAAATAAGATTATCTAAATTTTCGCGCGCCGCCAGTGTCAAAGCGCCCAGAGATTCGGGTTCGTCCATTTCTCCGTCCCCTAAATAGGCCCAAACTTTCCGCTTGTTGTCTTCCACAATCCCGCGGTCAATGAGGTAATTCAAAAACCGTGCCTGGTAAATTGCCATAATCGGGCCAAGCCCCATTGAAACCGTTGCGAATTGCCAAAAATCCGGCATGAGCCATGGGTGAGGATAGGACGAGAGTCCGCCTTCCGATAAGTCCCGGCGGAAATTCTTTAAATTTTCTTTGGTCAGACGGCCTTCAAGATAAGCACGGGCATAAATCCCCGGGGAGGCGTGTCCTTGAAAAAATACTAGGTCTGATCCACCCGGACTTTCAGGCCCTTTGAAAAAATGGTTAAAGGCCACTTCATACAATGTTGCTGAAGAGGCAAAGGTTGAAATATGTCCGCCAATACCGTCATTTTCTTTGTTGGCCCGAACCACCATAGCCATCGCGTTCCAGCGAACCAGCGATTTAATTCGCCTTTCAATGGCCCGTGAGCCAGGATAGGGTCGTTGATCTTCGGCCGATATGGTATTTAAAAAAGCCGTGTTGGGGCTATAAGGCATCCGCACACCGTTGCGGCGCGCGTGGTCTATCATTTTTTCTACCAGAAAATGGGCTCTTTCGGCGCCATTTTCATCTAAAACGGCCTGAAGTGATTCAAGCCATTCTTGCGTTTCCTGTGGGTATTTATCTTTTCTTTTGTCCGCCATTTCTCGAATTATCTTTCCAGAATAGACTTATAAGTTACATTTATTTTTCCAAATTGCCCTTCGGGTTTATAGTGTTTTAAATGCGAATTGTTTTCCAATCACCTTTAATAACCTTCAGTGTTACGGCCAAAGAAAATACTGTAATATGGATCAAAAAGCCTGCCCAGGGAAAAATCGGGTTTTGAAATAGGATCGCGCCGAATACATAACTGATGGGCAGGCAAATTCCCCACATGGTTAATGTTTCAGCAATGGCGCCATAGCGTGTGTTCCCCGCGCCGCTTAACGCAAACCAGAAGGTCATACCGAAAGCGTCCGCAAATTCAGCCAGGGCCCCGAACCGGAGAAAAACAATGCCCTGTTTAATCACCTCAGGATCATTGGTGAAAATGGGTAAAATCCAGTGGGGTACAATTAAAAATATTGTGCCCACCGACCCCATAATCCACAGGGACCAGCGCGCGCTTTCCACAATACTAACTTCAGCTTTTTCGATTTTCTCCTCACCCATAAATTTCCCAACCAGGGTGGCGCAGGCCTGACCAATGCCCAAGCCCGGCATAAAGGCGGCGTGCAAAATTGTGACCACAATCTGGGATGCGGCTAAGGCAACGATGCTGATCGTGCCGATAATTTTATAAAACAGGGCATAGCCAATCGTCACAACTAAATCCTGAAGACTCATGGGCAGGGCCAGGATGGCCTGCTTTTTGAGTAGGGATAGATTGATGGTTGGACTCAACACATGATATTTTTTCCTGATTTCACTCTTAAACATATAGAATGAATAATGAATCATGAGCCAAGCCGAGGCCACCGTCGTCCCAATGGCGGCCCCCTTAACACCCAAGGCGGGAAAATCCGCCCAAGACCACAACAGGGCCAGGGGGCTGAGGCCAATTTCATCAAAAAACGATTGAATCCCCGCCGTACCATAAATCAGGCCTGCATTCAGGTACACATTTATCAGGTTGGATGTAATCGTTACCTTGAGATGGATCCTTGTTTGTTCAATCCCCGTGAAAAACCCCTGAAACACATAACCGATTGATACAAAAACAACGCTGAGAAAAGCCACGGATGTATAGTCAATACAAAGCTGGGCCGCGACCGGCTGGTTCAAAAAGAAAGGCACAAAATTCTGGGCGAAATAATAGCCCAGGATGCTAATCGGCGTCATAGTGAAAAGGGCCAAAAGGTGGCCATTGTGCAGGGCTGTACCACATTCTTTATAATTCTTTTGCCCCACTCTTCTGGCTGTCACCGTCTGGGTGGCTATTCTCAAACCAATGGCCATCATAATCGCCACCCAGACGAGCATGGAGCCCATCCCGGTGGCTGCCAGGGCCTGGTGCCCAAGCCGTCCCACCATGGCCACGTCCGCCATATTCATCAACGTGCGGCTCAGGTTGCTGGCAATTACAGGCAGACCGATAGCAAGCACCTGTGCGGAAATCTTACTGTCGTTCGTTCTGAAAAAATATTTGGGCGAAAACAGTTTACAGCTCCTTTTGTGCTATCTCTATCCCTTTTTTGTTTAGGAATTTTTTGGTCTTGCTGCAAATGGGTGCGCTGGTTTCAACGCTGATTCTTTTGTTTTCTTTCATTTGTATCTTTTTGGCCTGGTCCAAAATTCTTTCGCCATCTTTCATGATGAATCTGCTTTTTCGGTGAATAACAATTACTATTTCGTTTTCACTTTTTTCATTCAAAACCACTCTTGAGTGAAGTCCATATTTTTTCGGATCTAAAAACATATTTGTTCCCAAATATTACCTTTAATTAATCACTGTAAAATTAGGTCAGTTGACATATTAAATTTTGGTGTGGATTTATCACTTTTTTCAATTAACCCCGAAGTTCAGGTTGCGCTAGATTTTGGAAAAGAAGCAGAATAATTGGTCCAATCCTGTGAAGTGATTCCCAGAACAAATGCAATTATAAACGGGAAAGTTAGCGGTATAGGTTAATCTGTTCTGTTTGCGAGATGTGTTGACACTTCGTGTGCTTTGAAGTTGACATTTTCCATTATGCAGTTAACCGTTTTGGACCTGCATAATCTACAAATTTTTCCATAGGTACTTTGCCCTTCAAATTTCTACCCTGATGGGTTCGCCGGGTGTTATATTAAACTGGCATCAGTTAGTCGTAATAATTATGCTCATATTTCGAATAAAAATAATGTGTTTTAAATGAAGAATTATATTAATTATTTAAAACGTAAATATCTAATAAAACGTGATATAGGGGATAATTACGTTTTACATATTTATGGGGCATATAATGGTATGAATATTCATACGCTTAACCAGTGCCGGAGTAATAATACACCAGGTATTGATCCAGATCTTTTTGCAGCTGTTTCCATGAGGTATAA
>CAYFJU010000042.1:0-26715 GCA_964343505.1 uncultured bacterium | reverse complement strand
AAAGATAAGGGAACCGGTGCCTCAATTGGTACTATTTTAACCGGACAGTACTGATAATGAATATAAAAAGGGTTAATGTGACATGTCTTACCATTATATCGGTAACACTCAAATAAATATTCATTTTACTGATTTCACTCGGTAATGGATAATAATTTGTCAGGAATTAATCAAAATTGGGATAGTGACGCGTTTGAAACGCTCTTCAAATCCCATTATGTGGATTTATGTAAGTTTGCCTATCATTATGTGCGATGCCAGGACATTGCCGAAGATTTGGTTCAAAATGTATTTTTAAATATTTGGCGTATACGTCATACCTGGAGACCAAAGGGTTCAATAAAGTCTTATTTATACAAAGCAGTTCACAATCAATCAAAAAACCACGCCCGAAGAAAAATAATCCAGAAAAAATGGGAAGAAGAGCTAAACCATATTGGTCCAAAAAACTATCAATCAGCAGACGCTCTAACCAGTCAAAATGAAATACAATATGCCTATCAAAATGCGCTGGACGGCTTGCCAAGACGCTGCCGTTTGATATTTACATTAAGCCGAGTCAATGGGTTGAAATATAAAGAAATTGCTGAATTATTGGGTATTTCTATAAAAACAGTTGAAGTTCAAATGGGTAGAGCACTGAAAAAACTACAGAAGGGTTTAGCCAAATACTACCCACTTTCTTGAGGGTAATTACTCTTCACACCCCAATTAAAAAAATAATTGTAGGGGTAAATATATTTATATGTGTGTTAGCTAATGACAGGAAAATCAATGGATAAAAAACAAATTAACTGGGAAAAAATCGCAAAATATCTCGCGGGTGAAGCTTCAAAAGAGGAGGCCAATGTGGTGAAAGATCTTTTGGAAAAAAATCCTGAATTGAAGGACTTTACCGAGTCGTTAATGGCTGGGGAATTTTCAATGGCACATAAAAGCATAGACTGGAATCCCGAAGGGGCATGGCTGGAATTAACCGGGAAGATAAAGGCGCTGGAAAAGAAAAAACAACAATCTCATGCTTCTCATTGGTTGATGGGCAGGCGTACTTCCTGGAATCGTTTCCCCTTGGCCAGGGGTGTTCAATTTGCCACTACTCTGGTATTAATAATGGGATTGAGTTTCTTTCTAAAGCCATATTGGAGTGAAGATTCAATAAAGAGTGTTGATTCTGTTACGCAACAAATGGCAACAAAAAATGGCGAAAGAATCAAAATCAGATTGACTGATGGTACGGTGGTGACAATGAATGTAGCCAGTAAGCTCACTATCGGGGAAAAGTTTCCGGATAAACGCGATGTATATTTGAATGGCGAAGCCTATTTCGAAGTAAAAAGAAATGAACAGGCCCCTTTCATTGTGCATACCCATGAAGCAAATGTAAAAGTTTTGGGAACTGCCTTCAATGTGCGAGCCTGGGAAGAAGAGGATGAAGTTGAAGTGGTTGTTACCGAGGGAAAAGTAATCTTTCACTCAGCCAAGCTATCCTCGGGAAATACAGTGGTGCTTACGAAGGACTTTAGGAGTGCTTTAAAGACAGGTGAAGATCCAAATCCTCCCGTCACTGTAGATGCCGACCAATATCTTGCATGGCTCCGGGGTGAATTAGTATTTGAAAATACATCTTTCAAGGAAGTGATAGCTCAGCTTGAACGACAATATGATTTGGAAATTGAATTACATGATCCAAGTCTTCTTACTCGTCACCTCACCGCCACCTTTGGAAAAGAATCTGTGGATGATGTTTTGCATACGATTGCTCTCTCCTTTGATTTGGAGTACAAACGTTCCGGGCGCAGAGTGGCTTTTTCTTCAGTCAATTAAATTCTCAAAAACAAAAAAGATTTTTCTAGTAGCAAGTATTAATCAAATAGAAGAGGAATAAATATGATTACCAATAACACACGAATACTCACAATTTTTTGTGTATTTCTGGGCAGTTTTTTGCTCGGGCAGGAAGAAGATCAAAGTCCTACCTCGGCTGCAAAAAGCAGCTTTATGGATCAGGACCTCTCTTTAAAACTTGAAAATGTTACTATAGAAGAAGGGTTGAATCAGATTGCAAAAGCAGGTGGATTTGAGTTGGCCTATAGCAATGATTTTTTATCTGGAGAAAAAAGAGGTTCCTTCGTTTTTAAAAATATTTCAGCCAAAGAAGCAGTCCAAAAACTTTCGGCTGGGACAGGAATAAAATTTATTGCTTCTAATAAAAACAACCGTCTCATTGTTTCAAAGAATAGTCCTCAAAAACAAAATACAGGAAATATCAGCGGAACAGTAGTTGATAAAGCGACTGGCGCTCCCATGGTTGGAGCTAATGTGAGTGTAGTGGGCACTAACTATGGCGACGTAACAAATGAAGATGGAATTTTTAGTATAGATATTCCTGTTGGTACCTATTCAGTTCATACATCCTATATTGGCTATACTAAGGGTGTTGTAGACAATATTACTGTTGAGGCGGATCAAACTACCCAAGTTGATTTCGTTTTGACAGTTGCCTCTCTTGCAGGAGAACAAGTAGTCGTTATTGGGTATGGAATTCAAAACAAACGTGCTGTTACAGGATCCATATCCAGCGTGCGTGTGGATGATATGCAAAAAGTTTCTACCACTGAATTGTCAAATGCCATTCAGGGTCGCATTCCTGGTGTCAATGTTTCACAAGTATCTGGCGCTCCCGGTGCAGGTGCCGAAATAAAAGTGCGTGGCGCTGGTACGTTAGGGAATGCTTCCCCATTGGTGATTGTTGACGGAGTACCGTCTTCCATGAGTTCTGTGGATCCAAGTGATATTGAATCTCTGGATATTCTAAAAGATGCTTCAGCGGCTGCGATTTATGGTTCCCGGGCAGGTAATGGCGTAATGTTGATTACAACCAAAAGGGGTAAAGCTGGTGCAACCAAAATTAGTTTTAGCAGCAAGGTAAGTTCCCATTCAGTTCAAAGAAAATTTCCGCTGGTTACCGATTCAAATGAATATATTAAAATTGTAAAGCAGGCAGCGGATAACGGCGGGGTAGATTATCCAAAATTTGTATCACTTTATGAAAGTAATCCTTCACAATTCTCAAGTGGAACTGATTGGCAGGATGCCTACTTCCAAACAGCGCCAATGCAGGATTATGACTTGAAGATTAGTGGTGGATCAGAAAATATGAATTTTGCTGTATCTGGGAATTATGCTAAACAAGATGGGATTATCGTAACCACCGGTGACGAACGATTAGGGCTCCGGGTGAATTCTGATTTTACCAAGGGTAAACTAAAGATCGGTGAATCATTGTCAATAAATCGCTTTATCGGCAAACAGCGTTTTGACGTGCGTTATAATTTCTTTTCGCTCGGTGGTTTATCGCCATTGGTTCCGGTGCATGATAATAATAATCCCACCGGTTATGCCGGGCAGGATCCAAATATTGGTTTTTATCGTGAGATTGATAATATCGTCGCCAATATGAACCTGCGGGATAACCAATATGATAATATGCATATTTTGGCCTCAGGTTATGCGGAATACAAACCGGTGAATGGGATGACGTATACAGCTCGTTTAAGCCAAAATATCTATAACAATTATTATTTTCAATTCCATCCTGAATTTCAGTTGTCAAATCTGGATTTGAATGATCAGTCTACAATGAGTGAGAATCGTAGTCGTCAATATCATACGATTATGGATCATACTGTGAATTATCAGGCCATCAAGGGTAAACACGATATTGATGTTCTGGTTGGATATTCACAGGAAGAAACAGATTATCGGAGCACTTATGGTTCTGCGGCTGGATTTGCCGATAATGATTTACGCGTACTGGGCGCTGGTGCAGGGAATGATAATGCCTCAGGATTCGCCAGTACATGGCATTATCAATCTTACTTCGGTCGATTGAATTACGCCTTTGATAAAAAATACATGTTGCAGTTCAATTTAAGACGGGATGGTTCATCGCGCTTTAGTAAAGAAAATCGCTGGGGTGACTTTCCCTCGGTTTCTCTTGGGTGGCGCTTAAGTGAAGAACCATTCTTTAATTTCGCTGCCATTTCTGATTTTAAAATCAGAGCTTCCTATGGTGAATTGGGGATGCAGGAATTTGGTGATTACATGTACTATTTCTCCATTGCATCCGATGATAATGAAGACTTGAATTATCCGTTCGGGCCCGGGAAGGAGCAGGACATTTACATTGGTTCCAGGGCCGTGAATTATCCTTCCATCGGTTTAAAATGGGAAGGGTCAAAGCAGACAAACTTTGGGTTTGACCTATCGATGTATGACGACAAAATGAGTATGAACCTGGATTATTATATCAAGGAAAACAATGATGTACTCTACGCAGCACCGATTCCCATGTCGGCGGGGGCATCCAGTGCACCAACGATTAATGCGGCTACTATTTTAAATAAAGGTGTGGAATTCAATTTCAATTACCGGGAATTTGAAAAACCATTAAAATATGAGGTCAACCTTTCTGCCTCAACCTACAATAATGAAGTGACCAAATTGGGCAGGATGGGAACGGAAGTGATCTGGGGCGGCAATGTATATTGGGCTCTAGATGATGTAACACGCAGTGTTGTCGGTAAACCCCTGGCACCATTCTACCTTTATGAAACAGATGGGATTTTTAAAAGTCAATCTGAAGTGGATTCCTATATTTCAGGCGGCGGCGCATATTTCGATGGTACGGTTCCTGGAGCCGGAGATGTAAAGTATGTGGACCAGAACGGCGATGGTGTGATCAATTCCGATGATAAGAAGTATTTCGGAACAGCCCAACCCTCGGCTGAAATAGGATTAAACCTAACCATGTCCTACAAACAGTTCGACATGAACATGTTCCTGTTTGGCGTTTTGGGTAAACAGATGTTTAATGGCTCAAAATGGCTGACTTCATGGACGGGGCATGCACCAGGGAATTATCACAAAGACTTAGCCAATGCTTGGACGGAGGATAATAGTAACTCAAATATCCCAAGGGTAATCCAGGATGATGACCGCAATACTCAGGCCTCTGATCTGTGGCTTGAAAAGGCGGATTATTTGAAATTGAGTCATTTTGAATTGGGCTATACGTTTGATAAGAAATTTACGGAAAATGCCGGTGTGAATTCCTTACGGCTATTTTTGGCCGGGGACAATGTATTTACCCTGACAGGATATACTGGGTTTGATCCGGCTATCGATTATGATCCGCTTTTCGGTCGTGGCGTTGATCGATCGCCCTACCCAACACCGCGTCAATTCATTGCCGGTATTCAAATCGGCTTATAAGCCCCATAATAATAAAAGGAGAACTTGTTATGATTAAGAAAGCAAAATCTATAATACTGGGCGGGATAATGGCTGGATTATTTTTCACCGGATGTGATGATAATTTTCTAGACCTGACTAATCCTAACCAAATGACCGTCGACAGTTACTGGCGAAATGCGGCAGATGTAGAAGCAGCCTTAACAGGAACATACGCTTTGTTGCAGCACCAGTGGTGGGGTGAATATTGGGCCCCCGGTGAAATGTTCATGACTTTGGAAGTCTTAAGTGACTTAACCAATGCGGATATATTTTCACCAATCAGTGACCATAAATCATACAACGCCAGTTCAACAGCCTATACAGTGAAATATTTTTGGGAAACCAATTATAAAATGATTTTTGCTGCAAACCAGGTTTTAGAAAATGTACCCAATGTTCCCGATTTGACTGAGGCACAAAAAACCACTTTCATTGCTGAAGCTAAGTTTCTCCGGGCTTACAGTCATTTTCAACTGCTGCAGCTTTATGGAAATATCATTATGGTAAAAGCCGTGCCCGGCAGTCCTGAAAATTTTTATCAAGGGCAATCTTCTCCAGAGGAAGTCTACGCTTTGATAGAGGAAGATTTGGCTGCGGCAAAAGCTGGCCTACCTCAATCATGGGATTCAAAATGGCTTGGTCGTGCTACCAAGGGAGCTGCAACTGCTTATTTGGGAAAAGTTTATCTGACTCGAGAAAAGTGGGCAAATGCTGAAACAGAATTCAAAGCTTTAACAGGCATGGGTTATGGATTAGTTGAAGATCCTTATTCATTGTTTAATGGCTTAAATGAATTCAGTGAAGAATCCATTTTTGAAATCAACTTTTCAGCCAATCGGCCTGGTGGGCGGATCGAATCACAATCTCTTGTACCCAACTTTAATAGCTGGCGGGGGATTTGGCCAACGCAACACTTAAAAGACCTTTTTATGGCTGATACAACTGCGGGTGGGGATTACAGTAAAAGAACCTTCGCATCCATTGTTTTTAATCATCCGGAATCAGATGTCTGGTATTTCCAGGGAAAAACCTTTGAAGAGTACTATGGTGCTGATGATAATAATATATACTATAAAAAGTATGACTATTATAAAAAGGGGGAGGATGCCTACAAATTTTATAGTGTGGGCAGCAACTTTGTTATGATGCGCTATGCTGATGTACTGTTAATGTTGGCGGAAGCACAGAATGAACAGGGAAAATCGTCCGAGGCTGTCGGATATGTGAATCAAGTCCGGACTCGTGCTGGTTCAGTTCAATTAACAACTGGCATCAGTCAGGCTGAACTCAGAAATCACATCCGTGAAGTGGAAAGGCCATTGGAGTTATGCAATGAGACTTCGCGATTCTTCGATTTAGTACGCTGGTATAAAAATGCTGGTGGTGTCCAAGCAGCGATTAAAAATAATAATGGCCCAAATTGGGACCAATTCAATGATGGCGTGGATGAAATTTGGCCTATTCCTGATAAGGAGTTAAAGGCTAATCCTGAAGTAACTCAAAACTCAGGATATTGATATAGACAGGGCTTAATAAATATCAGGTCCTACTAAACCATATAATTTAAGTAGGCCTTCAAAAAAATTGTCAACACATTAAAATGCTCTCCAAGTCTCTACTGTTGATCGTGATTATGAAGGCCTATTTTTTTATTAATAATCTGAAAACAAATACTGCATAATTAATTTTGAACGATCAAAATACAGATTAAATCCGGAATATTTATAACCGTAACTTTTAACCAATTATGTCCGTCTTCCATACCACTCCGCCCAATTTTTCTATCCAGGAAGCAATTGATTTAGCGGAATTCTATTATGGGATAAATGTTCATGCCAAAGCATTAGATAGCGACCGGGACCAAAATTTTTATCTGAACGAATCAAATGGCCAGTATGAATATGTATTAAAAGTATCAAATCCCGCTGAATCCTTTGATTTATTGGACATGCAGAATTCGGCCATGAAATATATTGCAAAATATAAACCACCTATTCACATGACCTTACCTATCCCCGCCAAATCAGGGGATGAAATTATTTCAATTGAGAAAGGGAATCGGTCTCATTGGGTGCGCTTGGTGCAATATGTACAGGGAACCTTTTTAAAAGATTCTGTTCATGATGAGGTTATGCTTTACAGTCTTGGCGCTTTTTTAGGTGAGCTGGATTCAGTTTTGACCCGCTTTAAACATCCGGCAGCTGACCGGTCCTTCCCTTGGGATATCCGCCAGATTGAAATTTTGAAAGAAAATCGAAAATATTTGATTGCGGAAAAAGCAGCAATCGTTGATCATTTTATCGAACAATATGAAGCAAATGTATTACCAAACGTGCTCCAATTACGAATGGCGATCATTCATAATGATGGAAATGACCGTAATGTGCTAGTCGATGAAAATGGTAAAACATCAGGCATCATTGATTTCGGCGATATGGTATATACCTTTATCGCTTGTGAACCGGCAGTGTGCATGGCCTATATAGGCTTGGAAAAGAATGATCCATTCCCCGCCATGGCCAGCGTTTTAAAAGGATTTCATGACAGTTTCCCCCTAACAAAAACTGAACTTGCAGCCGTAATATATATGGTTTGTATTCGGTCATGCATATCGGTGACAATGGCCGCCTATCGCACTGCTCTTTTCCCAGATAATCCCTATTTATCGGTGACAGAAAATCAGGCCTGGGATTTTCTGAACAAAATGAAAAATGAAGATTTGGCTAAGTGGTCGAATAAATTAATTGAATCCGTTAAGCGTTAAATGAAAAAACTAATTTTAAAACCACCCCTAAATCCCCTCCTTTTTAAGGAGGGGACGATTCAAACAATTAGTTTGATCCGAACCGAGGTAGGGGTGGTTTAAAAGAATAAAATGCTCAATAAGAATTCTATACAATCTCTCCGGGAAAAACATCTCGGTCCATCCTTTAGTGTATCGTACCGCGATCCACTTCATATTCTTCGGGGGGAAGGGCAGTATCTTTATGAGGCAAATGGACGCCAATACCTGGATGCAGTGAATAATATTCAGCATGTGGGCCATTGCCATCCAAAAGTGGTGGAAGCAGCCCAGAAGCAATACGAAAAATTAAACACCAATACACGCTATTTGGATGAAACCATCGTCAACTATGCCAAGGATTTAACGGCTACTCTTCCGGAAGGATTGGACGTCTGTTTCTTCACCAATTCAGGCAGCGAGGCCAATGACCTTGCATTGCGTATGGCCCGACATTATACCCAGAGCAAGCAGACGATTGTGTTGGATGCGGCTTACCATGGCAACCTTTCATCTTTAATAGAGATCAGCCCTTATAAACATGACGGTCCCGGGGGGGCAGGAGCGCCCGATTTCGTTCATACCATTCCTATGCCGGATAGTTATCGGGGGAAATATCGTGGTGCAAATTCCGCCGATGGTTATGTAAGCGAAGTGGAAAAAGCGATAAATATTATTCATCAAAAAGGTGAAAAAGTATCCGTATTGATCGCAGAATCACTCATGGGATGCGGTGGCCAATTGGTATTGCCTGATAGATTCCTTAAACGAGCATTTGAATTGGTTCGAAATGCGGGCGGTCTTTGTATTGCGGATGAGGTGCAAATCGGCTTTGGGCGTATGGGCTCTCATTTCTGGGGATTCGAAACCAATGATGTTATTCCGGATATTGTGACTATGGGAAAATCCATGGGCAACGGCCATCCCCTTTCGGCGGTGGTGACCACCCATGAAATTGCTGAAGCATTCAATAACGGCATGGAATATTTCAATTCTTTTGGCGGGAACCCCGTTTCTTGTGCCGTAGGCCATGCCGTTCTGAATGTGGTAAAGGAAGAAGGCCTTCAGCAAAATGCGCTGGAAGTCGGGGACTATTTATTGGATCAATTGAAATCAATAGAACATGAATTAATAGGACAGGTACGGGGCCGCGGCCTCTTTATAGGGGTGGAATTGGTTAAAAGTCATGATCCTTTAACACCGGAAGCGGAGGTGGCCGATGAGATTGTGAACCGCATGAAAGACGCCGGAATCCTGATCAGCACCGATGGCCCGGACCACAATGTATTAAAAATTAAACCGCCCATAATTTTTACACGTGAAAATGCCGATGAATTGGTGTTTAATTTGACGTCAATTTTTCACGAATTATCATAGGTTAGATGAAAAAATATTCAATTCTCTTTACCATCCTGATGGCCTTTTTGTGTTTGGGATGCGAGACAAAACAACAAGCCGAGTGGGAAGACCCCACCGTTTTTCAAATCAACCGTGAACCGGCCCGGGCCCACTTTTTCCCATTTGAATCGGAAGGACTGGCTCTGAAAAATGATCCAACTCAATCCGAATATTTTCAATCTTTGAATGGAAATTGGAAATTCAACTTTTCTCCCACTCCCGATGAGCGTCCGAAGAATTTTTATAAAGATAATTTTGATGATACGGATTGGTCAGATATTCAAGTCCCCGGCCATTGGGAAATGCAGGGTTGGTCCGTGCCAATCTATTTAGATGAAGAATACCCCTTCACACCCAATCCGCCATTTGTCCCCTATGATTACAATACAGTCGGATCGTATCGCAGATCATTCACAATCACCAAGGACTGGGATGGCCGTGATGTTTTTTTGCGGTTTGGAGGCGTCCGGTCAGCCTTTTATGTTTGGATCAATGGCGAGTTTGTCGGTTACAGCCAGGGCTCCAAAACTCCGGCTGAGTTTGACATCACTGATTTTGTCCAAACCGGTGAAAATAATGTCGCCGTAGAAGTGTACCGCTTCTCTGATGGATCCTATTTAGAAGGGCAGGATACCTGGCGTGTGAGTGGATTGGAGCGGGATGTTTATCTTTATGCTCCGCCAAAAACACGGATTACGGATTTCTTTGTTCTGGCCGGGTTAGACAGCACATTTAAAACAGGGTCGTTTTCATTAAATGTAGTGGCGTTGAATGGGGGCGATCGGAATCAAACTTATTCAATTCGAGCCAAACTAACAGATCCAAGCCACAGAAGACGCCCACTGTTCGACTCGACTTTTGTCGCTAACATTGACCCAACAGTTTCGGCCAATTTTAAAACTGAAATTAAACGGGTGAAGCCTTGGTCGGCGGAAGATCCCAACCTTTATACATTGCAAATATCTGTATCTGACTCCTCAGGCATCTTAATCGAATCTTTCACCCAAAAGGTTGGCTTCAAAACTGTTGAGGTCAAAAACGGCAATCTATTGGTCAATGGAGAAGCCATCATGATCCGTGGCGTGAACCGCCATGAATGGGACCCGGTTCATGGACGTGCTATAACAGAAGAATCTATGATCCACGATATTCAGCTTATGAAACAGCACAACATCAATGCCGTCCGCACCAGCCATTACCCAAACCAGGAACGTTGGTATGAATTGTGTAATGAGTACGGACTTTATGTTATTGATGAAGCCAACATTGAATCTCACGGTATGCAATTCCATGAGGGGAGTTACGGGCATATTTCCAGTGATTCTACCTGGACCACTCAGTGGCTCGATCGTGGTGAACGAATGTTCGAACGGGACAAAAATCAGCCATCGATCATCATCTGGTCCATGGGTAATGAAGCCGGGGATGGGCAAAATTTTGTTGAACTGTATAAACTATTGAAACGAATGGATACCAGCCGTCCGGTTGTTTATGAGCCTGCAAAAGAATCAGCCCACACCGATGTGGTTTTTCCCATGTACAAAAATATTGATTTCATTGCCGAATATGCAGAAAAAAATCCGGAGCGTCCCCTGATCCTCTGTGAATTTGCTCATGCCATGGGAAACAGTGTCGGTAACCTGGCGGATTATTGGAACACCTTTGAAAAATACACATCCCTCCAGGGTGGTTTTATCTGGGATTGGGTGGATCAAACTATTTTAAAAACAGATTCTACCGGCAAGGAATATTGGGCTTACGGCGGAGATTTTGGAACTGAATTTGTCGAAAATGATTCCAACTTTTGTGCCAATGGATTGGTGGCAGCCGACCGCAGTTTGAATCCCCATATTCATGAAGTTAAAAAAGTATATCAGCCTGTAAAAATCGCTGCCGACAATTTATCCCGGGGGCGGATTACTGTTACAAACGACTACGATTTTATCAATTTAAAGCACTTGGATTTTTCCTGGTTTATCAAAGGAGATGACGTTACTGTTTCTTCAGGGAAATTAGGGTCATTGGATTTAAAGCCTGGTGAATCTCGTAAACTGACATTTAATCTTTCATCAATCCGCCCGAAGCCTGGCGCGGAATATTTTTTAACAATTCAGGCCAAAACCAAAAAGAAACAACCGTTGGTATCCAAAGGACATTTAGTGGCCTGGGAACAATTTAAATTACCGATTAAAAGAGAAGCACTCGCAACTGCTTCCGCAGATTTACCGCCGCTCAACCTGTTTAAAAATGATAAGAGTGTGGAAGTTTACGGACAAGATTTCAAGGTGGTTTTCAAAAGGGAATCCGGTCAAATTTCAAACTACACATTTGATGGAATTGACTTATTAACAGCACCGGCGGAAGCCAATTTTTGGCGGGCTCCTAACGATAATGATCTCGGGAATGGGATGCCGAAACGCACAAATGTCTGGAAGCATGCGGGCCGAAGAATGGAAACCAAAATGATCCAATCCGCATTGGAAAATAATTCGGCCAAAGTGGTGATCGTGTGTCGCGACGAAAAGACGGCTGCGACCCTAACAACCACTTACAACGTGTATGGAAATGGTGTAATAAAAATACGCCAGCAGTTTTCCGCTGCCGATACAACCCTGCCCGAAATTCCGCGAATTGGGATGAAATTCTGTTTACCAGGTTCTTTTAAAAAAGTGGAGTGGTTCGGCCGCGGCCCCCATGAATCATACTGGGATCGAAAAACATCGGCGGCCATCGGCCATTATTCCGGATCGGTATGGAAACAAACATTTCGCTATGTGCGGCCCCAGGAAACAGGCAATAAAACCGATGTGCGCTGGATGGCCCAATCCAATGGCAAGGTTGGGATCATGGCCAAAGGACTGCCCACTTTTGACGGCAGCGTTCATCAATATCCATACGAAGATTTGGATTATATCCCCAAAAGCCAGAAACACGGTAAGTTGGATATAAAACCGCAAGATCACGTGGATTGGCTGATCGATTATAAGCAAATTGGTGTAGGGGGCGACAACAGCTGGGGGGCAAAACCCCACCATCAATACACCCTTTATCCCGGGGATTACAGTTACACTTTTATGCTGATTCCCTTTCGATCTAACGCTGATTTAATGGCGATTTCAAAAACGGCCATTCAATAATTCCCAAAACACTAAAGCACCTATTACTCCGGCACATGTTAACCGTATGAAACACAAAAGAATATCAATTTTTAAAGACCCCTCTTTTCCTCCTGCACTATTGCTCCGGCGGACAAGAATTCTCCCCTATTACAGGGGAGATGGTCAGCGGATTCCAATTATAAAACCTTTCATTTTCTCCTGTCATAGGGGAAACACAAAGGGGTCTTATAAACCGACTAACCGATGCTGGTTTAATAAACACATTAACACCTTAACACCCTAACACGCATTACTATGAATACTATCTCAATCATTTCGTTTATCCTGGCAACTGGTGCCTTGGGCTTCTTCACCTACCAAATCGTTCATCGGATGAAAAAATCTGAAAATGCCACTGAAGAGTATTTTACCGGGGGGCGCGCTTTGGCCTGGCCGGTGGTTGCCGGATCATTGCTGTTGACCAACCTTTCCACAGAGCAACTGGTTGGGTTGAACGGGGCCGTGTTTGGAGATAAAGCCCTAGTTGGCATTGCCTGGGAAGCACTGGCGGCTTTTGCTATGATCGCCACAGCTTTGGTATTTCTGCCTCAGTATCTTGCCAGTGGATTTACCACCACGCCTGCATTTTTAGAAAAGCGGTTTGATAAAACCACCCGATCCATGGTTGGGGGACTCTTTTTATTCGGATATGTTACCGTTCTTTTGCCGGTTGTTCTGTACACCGGTTCCTTGGCAATGATCGGTATGTTTGATCTGAATTTACCCCTTTGGTTGGTTGTTGCAACGATTGGAATCCTGGGAAGTACCTATGCCATTTTTGGTGGATTAAAGTCCGTGGCTGTCAGCGATACCATTAACGGTGTGGGATTACTCATCGGTGGATTAACTATTCCATTTTTAGCTCTTATTGCTTTGGGTGATGGCTCATTCTTTTCGGGATTGGCCGCACTTACAAATAAAAACCCTCAATTTTTAACACCGCTCACAAATTCAAATGTGGATGGAAATGTGGTTTCTGTCCCCTGGCCAACATTGTTCACTGGTATGATGTTTATCCAGGTATTTTACTGGTCCACAAACCAGGTGATTGTTCAACGGGCCATGGCGGCCAAAAGTTTAGCGGAAGGGCAGAAGGGTGTTTTATTTGCTTCGGCTATGAAACTGGTGGGACCGTTGATGCTGTGTCTCCCGGGGATCATCGCCTTGCACATGACCGATCTCACTATCGATAAACAGGACCAGGTTTATGGTGCAATCGTTCGTCATGTCCTTCCCGATTGGTCCTTGGGTCTGTTTGCGGCTGTACTTATGGGCTCTATCCTGAGTTCATTCAATTCGGCCCTGAATAGTGCATCCACACTTTTTTCACTCCAATTTTATAAAGGCTATATCAACAAAGATGCCAATGCGGTACAAATTGTATCAACCGGGAAAAAGTTTGGTATCGGACTGGCGATCGCTTCAATATTCCTCGCCCCGCTTTTGGATCAAATGCAGTCCATTTTTGAGTATCTGCAAAAGGTGAATGGACTGTACAGCGTACCGATTATCGGCATCTTTCTTTTAGGAATCACAACGAAGCGTGTCCCCGCCGTGGCGGCCAAAGTAGGCATGGTTGTTGGTATGGGATTTTATGCCTTTTTCACCTTCGTGAATATCCAGGATGTGCCAACATTTTTTGCTAATAGCGACGGGGATCTTCATTGGCTGCATGGCTATTTTATTATTACTCCGGCACTGGTTAAGCGTATGAATATTCATACCATTATATGCCCCATAAATATGTAAAACGTAATTATCCCCTATATCACGTTTTATTAGATATTTACGTTTTAAATAATTAATATAATTCTTCATTTAAAACACATTATTTTTATTCGAAATATGAGCATAATTATTACGACTAACTGATGCCAGTTTAATAGTTTCGTCGCTTCAGTCATGACCATGCTTGTCATTGGGAAATTGCGACCTAAAACAGCTGAGGAGATTGCCATAAGCGATGAACGTGACCCTGCACCGGTGGACATGACGCCATGGGCTCAGGCTAAACATGCTTCGTTCGCGATCATGGGTATAACGGTTGGGATATATCTGTTTTTGACTTTGGTTGCGGGATAGAAGTAATAAAAAATAAATCAATTAATTGGCTTGAACCCGACCAGTCTCCCTTGTCAAAGGGAGATTTAGAGGGATATAATAGTTAAGGAGCCCCTTGTCAAAGGGAGATTTAGAGGGATATAATAGTTAATGAGCCCCTTGTCAAAGGGAGATTTACCTGCCCGCCCTTGGCATTCAGGCGGGGAGGGGTATAATAAACAATGAAACCCACTTATCATAAATCTCCAACAACATATTACTTTCGTGGCATTCAAAATGATGATTTTCCAAAGAGCATCAATATTATTGATATCCCCCTGACCCCCTTTG
The DNA here is from genome assembly GCA_964343505.1 of uncultured bacterium. Taxonomy (GTDB): domain Bacteria; phylum Fidelibacterota; class Marinisomatia; order Marinisomatales; family TCS55; genus TCS55. The sequence goes on along the minus strand of CAYFJU010000042.1, from coordinate 11,691 downwards.
ACAAGGGGGATTTTGGGGTTGCTCTTTTTTACGAGATTTGAATGAGAATTTATTATAATCCTAAACTGAAACAGTTAGCGAGGAACCTTCGGAATCATTCAACCTTGGCGGAAGTACTGTTGTGGAATGAACTCAAACAGAGAAGAATGAAAGGTTATCAGTTTTACCGCCAAAAACCAATCTTGGACTACATCGTTGATTTTTACTGTTCCAAGTTGGATTTAGTCATTGAAATAGATGGCATTAGTCATATTGGGAAAGAAGCAGATGATGAAGAGAGGCAAACTAAAATAGAGAATCTTGGAATCACGTTTTTAAGATTTCCAGATAATGAGGTAAAGGAGAATATGGATGGTGTTTACCAAGTGATTGTAGAATGGATTGAAGATTATGAATCAAATAAAAATTAAGCGCATAACCCAACCAGTCTCCCTTGTCAAAGGGAGATTTAGAGGGATATCATAAATAATGCAGTCCCTTGTCAAAGGGAGATTTGCCTGTCCGCCCTTGGCATTTAGGCGGGGAGGGGTATAATAAACAATGAAAATCACTGATTATAATTCTCCTCAACTATATTTATTTAATGACATTCAAAATAATAATTATCAAAAGAGCGGCATTATCATTATATCCCCCAAGCCCCCTTTGACAAGGGGGATTGAGTGGGGCTCTTTTACAGGGATATCTTTTTCATGAAGAATAATATTAATCGTATGACCATTAGCAAAATTGCTTACAATGTTACAGGGATTTTTCTCCTGGTCAGTCTACTCTCCGCCCAACCCTCCGGCCGGGATTTCCCCCAATCCCAAAAGATACAAAACCGCCTGCAGCAGGGATGGAATACCTGGAATACGCACAGTGTATTACAACAGGTGCTTTTGCCCCAGGGTTTTGCCATCAACCTTGCTTTTAAACAACACTACTATTTAGAAGAACAATATTTATCGGAAGCGCTGATCGGTCGCAGGGGAGATGATGCTAAAGTAATTCGTCCAGGACCCCACACTTACAATGGCAGTTATACTCAACTGGATTTAAAATGGGAAGAAGTAGATGTGCGCGTAGAATCGGCCCATATTGGTGATGATGTGGTTATCTTGATTTCCCCCAATACCATTCCTCCCAATCGGGCCAAGGTCGTCATTGAATCGGCCATGCTGTGGAACCGCAGGGGCGCGCTATCCCGCAAAAAAGACTATCTAAAAGCGGCCCTGCCACGTAAAACAGTCAAGGTCTTCACTACCGCGAAGGTGGTGGATGATGACCCTTACCTCGAGGTAAAAACACCTTACCTGGCTGTGTGGTTGGATGGTCCCATCGGTATTTCCACCGGGAAGCGCCGGGGTGTGGCCGAAATACGCGATATTATAAAGCAGCGTAAAAATGAATTAGACCAAGAGGCTGCCCGGTTCGGCAAGTTGGCAGAAGCCCACATAGCCATTCAATCCGGCATCGCCTGGAACCAGATATATGAGCCCAAACACGACCGTGTCGTGGCCACCGTGGGCCGCCTGTGGAATGAAGAGTATGGCGGCTACTGCCTGTTCGGATGGGACAATTTTTTCCTGGCCTACATGACCGGTCTCTCCAGCCGGGACCTGGCGTTTGCCAACGTGATTGAACACCTCCATGGCAAAACAAAGGATGGTTTCATCCCCAATGACAATCGGGGGAATGGGAGTAAATCATTCGACCGCTCCCAACCGCCGGTAGGGGGGATCATGGTGAAGGAGATTTATAAGCGATATCCGGAGAAATGGTTTTTGGAAGCGACCTTCGATGACCTCCTGGGCTGGAACCGCTGGTGGCCCAAGGCCCGGATGAATGAAGGGCTGTTAAGCTTTGGTTCATCACCTGCTGATAATCCCTTTAATGAGCCCGTTTTTCAGACTGGGACCGCCGCCGGGTATGAATCGGGCATGGATGATTCGCCCATGTATATCGGTGTACCATTCAATAAAAACAAGAATACATTGGAACTCCAGGACGTGGGCCTCACTAGTCTCTATATTGCCGATTGTTATGCCCTGGCGGAAATGGCGGATATCATCGGCCGGGAGCAAGAAAAAATGGAATTGCTGGAAAGGGCAAGGTCATTCAGCCAAAGGATGGAAAATGTCTGGTCCGATGAATTCGGCGCTTACCTCAATTATCGCACCGATGTGGATTCGCTCTCTACCCGCGTATCGCCCACCCTGTTTTATCCCTTATTAGCCCAGGTGGGGACGAAAGAGCAGAGCGAAAAAATTGTGAGCCATTTTTATAATCCGGATGAATTTCACGGCGAATGGATGCTGCCCTCCACCACCCGGAATGATCCCTTGTTTGAGCGGCAGCGCTATTGGAAAGGGGCCATCTGGCCGCCGCTGAATTTCCTCACCTATTTGAGTCTGCGCCAGGCCGGGTATTATGCGGCCGCTTCAGAATTGTCTGAAAAATCCCTGAAGCTGATTATGACCGAATGGGAACGAATGGGATATGTGGCAGAAAACTATTCCTCCATCACTGGCACGGGCGATGACCCGCGCCTCTCCAGCGACCGCTTCCATTCCTGGGGGGCCCTGTTTGGGATTATTAGTTTTATTGAAGAGGGGTTTTTGGCGCCGATAGAAAAAACGCTGGAATAATCTTTTAATTATTAAGTAAATCTCTAATTTCCATTCAATTTATTTATAATGGATTGGCCGGGGACAAGTAGTCTGATTCATAATTCTTTACAGATTAAAATCTCCGTATCTCTATGACGATGATTCTTTATTATATATCACAGGCATTTGCCCCTTCCATTTATTCCATAAGTTTTCGTCCGTGATCAAATCAGCCATGAAGTGGCCAACATTGATTCGACTTGTTTTCCCGGCATCAAAAATCGCGCTCCGAATCGGTGAAGGGTATACCTCATAATCGGTCACATTCTTCTCGTCGGTTAAACTGTCAGGACGAACCGCCGCCCACTCGACAATTGGATTATTTTGACCAATGTTGATTCTCAAATAATCCGCAGCCTTCTCATTGTCAACATGCGGAGGCAGGAGCAGACGAAGAAGTCCAATAACACATTTTTGACCAAATGAAATCGGTTCATGCAAATCGCGGTTACGATTGCCGGTCGTGTTCATGAGCACAAACTTGGTGGGCTTGGTTGGCTGGTTTGCCTCGATGGCATGGCACAATCGGCGGACTGCATCCGTCACTAACTTTCGGGGGTGGCCGTATACACCTTTTACACTCAGGTTATGTCCAAGGCACGAAACTATGGCATCACATCCTTTGACGTATTGAGTCATCTCTGCGTCGGTAAGGTCCAAAATGCTGGCATAGATCACAGACAAATGATCATTACTCTTCGGCAACTCAGGCACCTTTTTAGTTGATCGTACAATCACCTTAACGATGTGCCCGCGATTGAGCAGTTGTTCTACCAACAGACGCCCCGTTGCACCGCTTGCTCCGACAACAAGTATTGTCATATTTTTACATTTCCTGTTTTTGTTTTAATATTTCTAGAATTGCTGATACAAAACCTCCTCCAATAGGTTTACCTTTTACAAACCTTACGAAGGTTTCAAACCTTCGGAAGGTTAATCTTAAATTTAGGTTTAGGAACTTTCACAAATTAATTTTCATTTTTTAAGCCTGCAGGCTATTTGGGGCACTGCTAACAAAATGGATTGGAACGGCCTTGGCTAAAAGTTCGAGCGTGAAACTAAAAGAAGGCCTTATTGACCTAGACGAACTTTCAAAGGCGTTGAATGTGTCAACATACCCCTCAAGCCCGACTGACTTTTAGCCTTTGTTGGGGGCATGTGACCCTCCTCCATCATTGTTATGTTAGGCTTTAAGCAGGTCACCGTTGTATCCACAATTTTCAAGTAGTCGTTTTGCGTTTTTTATACAGTCAACGGTACTGAAATGTGTCTCGATATACAGTCCATTGGATAATTTCTTGGGAGCTACAAAGTCCTTGTGCTGATGAGTTGGTGTCGTGTGAACCAAATTTCTTATTCGTCCTGTTGGAATTGGACAGTCTGTCTCCTTTAGTTTCCCTTTGGCTATTAGCCATTCAGCCGTATTGGTCAAAATCTCATAGGACTTTGCAATTGAATAGCTGTCAGAGCCGATACTGAATCCTTTTCTTTGTGTCTTTTTCTCTTTTTTGTTCCGTGTTGTTGGTGTCCCATTGTCTGAGGAAAGTAGAATGTCCTCGCTGGTCTCTTTTAGTAGGAGTATCACATTGTCTTTGAAGTCTTTATAACTGTCTTGCAAGAAGATGAATTTTTCACTTTCTCGTTTATAGGCATATCTCTCAGCTATTCTCTGCACTCCTCTTTCACATGACAGTGAATCAAGGTCGGAATTAGCATGCCACAAGTCGAGTAAAGATGCCTCCATATTACTTCTCGAGTAGCCTTTTAATGTCTGTTTGATATTGCTTGTGATGCCAATCTTGACGTGCCATATTTTTAGTCCGCCATATTCGATACTGGCTACTCGAACTGAATAGATTATCTGTTCCTTCATTTTGTCCTCTCGTAATTATTTTCTCTTTTATTTTTTCGGCTATTGCCTCCAACGAACGTCTTGCTAAACCCAATTATTGCGTATAGCTGGTTGAGGAAATAATTGATTATCAAGCTGCGTTTAAAAAACTATTTTAGGTGATTATGTATTTTCCCCTTGGTCTAAAGCTACTGAGGTCATTATGCTAATTCAAAAGAAAATAAGTGTTAAACAGGAATTAGGTTCCCGTGTTAATGTTGAGTGTAGTAATTACCAAAAATTGAATACTTTAATCCATTTGGCTGGGTTCTGTCTCAGCTGTAAATCCAAATAATCGAACATGACAAAAATATTTCAATTCATAGTTAGTCTTTCATTTATATCGGGTCTCATGGCCCAAACCTACGAACCCAACTGGGAATCTCTGGATACCCGTCCAACACCGCAATGGTACAAGGATGCGAAATTCGGCGTTTTCATCCACTGGGGATTGTATTCCGTGCCGGCATGGGGACCGAAAGGCAGTTATGCCGAATGGTACCTCAATGGGATTAATCGAGGTGATACACTTCGTCTGGCTTACCATAAAGAGAATTATGGAGAAAATTTTCCATATCGGGGATTTAAAGATTTATTTAAAACAGAAGATTATAATCCTGATGAATGGGCTGCATTATTTGAAAAAGCCGGTGCAAAATATGTGGTACTCACTTCCAAACATCATGATGGTTTCTGCCTTTGGCCCAATCCACAGAGTAATGGATATAATTCAATGGATACGGCAGCAAAGCGTGACTTATTGGGTGAACTCACCGATGCTGTGCGGAAGACTGATGTGAAAATGGGGTTCTATTATTCGCTCTATGAGTGGGATAATTCTGATTATCCTGATAATGTAAAAAAATATGTAGATGACTACATGATTCCCCAATTCAAGGATGCGGTTCAGCGATACAAACCATCCATCATTTTTTCAGATGGTGAATGGGATCGGGGCAGCCATGAATGGCGGAGTGAGGAACTTTTAGCATGGCTTTATAATGATTCCAATGCCCCCAAGGATGTGGTGGTAAATGATCGTTGGGGCAGTGACACGCGCTTTAAGCACGGTGGATATTATTCCACGGAGTATGATCCCAATTCCGGATCAATGAATGAAGAATTTATCGAGAAAGGATGGGAAGAATGCCGCGGCATGGGCATGTCCTTTGGTTATAATCAAAATGAAGACATTGAAGATTTTAAAACTTCTGAAGAACTGATCAGGCTTTTGGTGGATATTGTAAGTCGAGGTGGAAATCTTCTTTTAAATATCGGTCCCAAATCAGATGGAACCATCCCCAAAATTATGTCTGATCGATTATTAGATATCGGTGCCTGGTTAGATAAAAACGGTGAAGCCATTTATGGAACGACCGTAAATCGGATCACCCAGACACCGGATGGTTCGGTAAAATTCTCCCTGTCCAAAGATCGGCGAACATTATATGCATTTATCGAAGATTTACCAAAAAATACATTGTCACTCCAAGTCGTGCCCCCCACAGGAAAAGGGGATATAACACTTTTAGGGGAGAATGTTGCTTTACCATGGAAAAACTATGAGGGGAGTCTCGAAATTGATTTTTCAAACTTGACGTCGAAAGATTCACCGGTTCATGTGGTCAAAATTCCTGTGACGCCTTATTTGCGAAAACCCGAATTAAGTATTCCAGAAAATCCAACTTTTGATGCTAAAACAAAGGTGACCCTTTTTTCAGATCAAGAGGGGGTTGAGTTGCGGTATAGTTTCAATGATCAGCCCATCACACCGAGAAAAGGTAAAAAGTATAAGAAACCATTTTATGTCCGCAAAAATGTGATTCTAAATGTCCAAGCCTATAAAAAAGGCTATCAGCCCAGCGCTGTTGTATCCGAACCCATTATTTTGCTGACCTCCAAAAATGGCCTCACTCGAACCTATTATGAGGGGGCTTGGGATAACCTGGACCAGATGTTGACCGAAAAACCGGTTTCAAGTGATATATCCTATGATTTGACTTTCTCCACAAAGAAAAAGGATAAGTTTGGCTATGTCTATTCCGGCTATCTTCAAATTAAAAAGGCTGGGCCCTATACTTTCGAAACCACTTCAGATGACGGTTCCCGACTTTTGATCGATGGTAAGGTTTTGGTTGATAATGATGGCCTCCACGCCAGAAAAACATATGCCAGTTCTATTGAGTTGAAAAAGGGGATGGTTCCTATTGAAGTGCAGTTTTTTGAGCGTGGCGGGCAGGAATATCTCATGGTGGAATGGTCCGGCCCCGGATTTGAAAAGATGCCAATTCCAGCCAACTATTTTTTTGTTGAAAATAGATGATATTTAGTTTTTCAAAGGATTGTCAATTCAAAAGAGCATCAGTACTTTTGATATCCCCCGAGTCCCCTTTGGAAAGGGGGATTGATTAGGGGCTCTTTTAATTGCCTGCATGAAAATCTACTACAACCCTAAATTAAAGCAGTTAGCAAGAAACCTGAGGAATAACTCTACCTTGGCTGAAGTGTTGTTGTGGAACGAGCTCAAACAAAGAAGGATGAAGGGATATCAATTTTACCGTCAAAAACCTATCCTTGACTACATAGTTGATTTCTATTGTTCCCAATTGGATTTGGTGATTGAAATTGATGGTATAAGTCATATTGGTAAGGAAGCTGAAGATGAAGAGAGGCAAAGTAAAATAGAGAATCTTGGAATCACATTTTTAAGATTTCCAGATAATGAGGTAAAAGGGAATATGGATGGTGTTTACCAAGTAATAGTGGAATGGATTGAAAATTATGAATCAAAGAAAAATCAAGAATAACCCGACAAGTCTCCCTTGTCAAAGGGAGATTTACCTGCCCGCCATCGACATTCAGGCGGGGAGGGATATTTGAATATGCGGTGCCCTTGTCAAAGGGATATTTAAATATGCTGGAACCTACCGATGAATTAACTTTGCGATGGTTTCAATCCTTCGTAAAGTTTCCCGCAATTAAAAACCTATGCTAAATATCTCACAACTCAAAAATTGGACGCCGCCCAACAGTTGGTGGGAGATTCAAACCATCGATGCCCATACTGGCGGTGAACCACTTCGAATTGTTATAAGTGGATATCCTGAGCTGAAGGGAAAAGCACTTTTAGAAAAACGGGCTGATGCTATGGCGAATCATGATGAAATTCGAAAAGCCATCATGTGGGAGCCCCGCGGTCACGCCGATATGTATGGGGCCATCATTGTTGAGCCGGACACAGCCGATGCCGTTTTTGGGGTGATCTTTATCCACAATGAAGGCTATTCCACAGGTTGTGGCCACGCCGTAATTGCACTGACAAAAGTGTTGCTTGAAACTGGATTGATAGACAAAACTGAACCAGAGACTGAAGTGAGAATGGATGTGCCTTCCGGTTTTATCCGCTCATTCGCCCAAGTTGAAAATGGAAAAGTCACCGGTGTTCGATTCCAAAATGTCCCTTCATTCGTTCAGGAATTGGATGCAGAAGTGGATGTCCCGGGATTGGGAAAAATAAAATATGATCTTGCTTTCAGTGGCGCCTTTTACGCTTTTGTGGATGTAGAGCAAGTTGAACTTGATTGTACGGAAAAAAGCCATGATGGACTCATTAAAGCGGGGATGCAAATCAAACATGCTGTAATGGATTCAGTAGAGATGGCCCATCCCACAGAACCGGATATGAATTTTCTTTATGGAACCATTTTCACCGGGCCGTCAAATGATCCTAATAACCATAGCAGAAATGTATGCATATTTGCTGAAGGGGAAGTGGATCGAAGTCCTACCGGAACCGGCGTCAGCGCCCGAGCCGCGATCCACCATTCCAGAGGTGAAATTGGAATCGGAGAATCCATGACAATTGAAAGTATCATTGGTTCAACATTTTCTGTGAAAGTGGTTGGGACTGAATCATTTGGCACATATGATTCAGTCATCCCTGAAGTGAGTGGGAATGCATTTATCACTGGGAAGAACACATTTTGGATCAACCCGGATGATCCGTTGAAAGATGGGTTTATTTTAAGATGATTCGTTTTTGGCAACCAGGGGTGATTGGAAATTTTTGTGAAGGTTCAAAAACCTTCGTAAGGTTTGTTTTCTAAGGATAAAGAATGGAAGCAACTTCACTCACCCTTCACATCATCGCCGGGACAATTGCTTTGGCCACCACATTTATCGCTGTCCCTTTTAAAAAGGGAACAACCCTGCACAATGCATCAGGAAAGATTTATTTCTATGCCATGACAGTCGTCTTTCTCACCGCTCTCCACTTATCCTTGACAGATGACCCTATCAACTGGTTTTTGTTCAGCGTGGGGATTTTCAGTTATTATTTAGCCTTCGCCGGATGGCGGGCCGCGACCGAAAGAAAAAACCTGCCCACAAGGATTGATTGGTTCGCGGCCTGGCTCATGCTCGCCTGTACACTTTTCATGTATTATGTCGGCTACACATTTATCAGTGGGCAAAGACCAATTGGATGGGTTTTAATCGTTTTTGGCACCATTGGTGGCCTAAGCGCTACAGAAGATTTATTGCGCTTTAGAAAAGGACCGATTCGCGGAAAGGAAAGAATTGTCAGGCATTTATCAAGGATGCTGCCCAGCGTGATTGCTGTGTTCACCGCGGTGCTGGTAGTGAATGGGGATAAATTAGGCCTGCCGCCTTTGGTGGCCTGGTTGGGACCGACAGTCGTATTAGCACCGGTCATTACAATATGGAATATCTGGTTTCGAATGCCCCCCCAAAAGCGTAAAGGATGGGGGAAGCGGTTGGTAAGCCAAGCCCTTCGTCAAGCGAATATCACAGATACCTGATATCCCTTTATCCAAATTTTCCTTTCGATGAAATCCTAAAGCCATATTTGGTAAATCGTGTGATGATTTTTGGTCGCATTTTAATGGGTAAAGAATTCCTCTGCAAATCCACATGGTGGCTGTGCGTCGAATAAATTTAATTTTTATTTTTTCCCTGATTTTCCTCCCCACCGTTCACAGTGAGGAAATTTTTCGTCCTGAGATTGCCAACCCCATGCTGGAACCCTGGCGCTGGCAGAATATTCCCGAATTAACCGGAAAAGGATTCCGCTGCATGGCCGAAGCCAATGACGGCGCCCTGTGGTTCGGGGTGGATAATGGTGTTTACCGTTATGACGGTGTGGAATGGATTCTGCATGTACCTGAGAACGGGTTAGACGGCGCGCCGGTAGTGGCCCTCTGCGGCGCCAGTGATGGATCCATCTATGCCGGCACCCCAAATAGAATCAGCCGATTCAAAGACGGGAGTTGGCAAATTATTGAATCCCAGCTTGATTATGGCGATCCCATAGATTTGCATAAAAATAAATTTGGTATCGGTGGATGAAGTGGAAAAACTGGTTCAGGGCAGTGGATCAGGCAGAGTTGAACGCTGATCCTCATAACCTTACAAAGGATTTGCTTGTCCGCCTTTGGCGGAAACCGTAAGGATTACTCCGTCCTCAAAATGGATTTAGCCTAAATTCCAGCCCTGTTTTTAACCCCAAAACTTTATAAACCAATAACCCTTCCAAGGATTTGGTGAGGAGCTAAGATGACCAAAGAAATGAATAGAAGAGATTTTATCAAAACAGCCACAACGGTCGGCGCCGCGGCGGCTATCATGCCGTCATCCCTGTTTGGGTCGACCCAAAAGATTCGGATAGGTGTAATCGGCACAGGATTCAGGGGACAGGGCATGACAGGATTGCTTCTTAATCGTCCTGATGTAGAAGTACCGGTAATCTGTGATATTGATGATCGCATGATCGAAATGGTTTTGAAAATTTATGAGAAGAAGGAGAGACCGGCTCCAAAAATTTATAAGGATGGTACCGAAGATTTTCGCAATATGGTAGCTAACGAAGACTTGGATGGCGTCTACATCGCAACCCCATGGCGCTGGCATCATCCCATTGCAATTGCTGCAATGGAGAATAACATTCATGTGGGCACGGAAGTCCCTGCTGCATTGACGGTGAAAGAATGCTGGGATTTGGTAAACACATCTGAAAAAACAGGCAAACTCTGCATGATCATGGAGAATGTGAATTACCGCCGGGATATCATGGCCGTCCTCAATATGGTTCGCCAGGGATTATTTGGGGAACTTTTACACTGCCAAGGTGGATATCAACATGACCTTCGCCATGTAAAATTTAATGATGGTGTGCAAGGCTACGGCGGTGGGGTTGAGTTTGGAGAAAAGGGTTTTTCTGAAGCAGCATGGCGAACACAACATTCGGTAGATAGGAATGCCGATCTATATCCAACCCACGGCCTTGGTCCCGTAAGTCCCATGCTGAATATCAACCGTGGCAATCGCATGGTGCACCTCACATCCACAGCGACCCAATCCCGAGGACTTCATAAGTATATTGTAGATAATGGAGGAGAGGATCATCCTAATGCCAAAGTAAAATTCAAATTGGGTGATGTGGTCACCACTGTCATTAAATGTGCCAATGGGCAAACCATTATGCTGAGTCATGATACCAATTCACCGCGGCCTTATTCACTAAATTTTAGGGTTCAGGGCACTCAGGGACTTTGGATGAAGGATAACAATTCCATTTATATTGAAGGCCGCAGCCCTGAATCACACCGTTGGGAGTCGGATGAAGCCTACATGAAAGAATATGAACATCCACTATGGAAAAAATATGAGGAACAGGCTTCAGGTGCGGGCCATGGGGGTATGGATTTCTTCATTGTCAGGGCCTTCGTGGAATCCATAAAAGGGAATCAGAAGCCGGTAATCGACGTCTATGATGCGGTAAGTATGAGTGTCATCGTTCCACTCTCGGAAAAATCTATTGAACTGGATAGTACATCAGTAAAGATTCCCGATTTCACCCGCGGAAAATGGAAAACAAATCAGCCTATATTTGGCTTGGATGATCGGTATTAATCGTAATTGATTATTGAAGATTCCTAATTCAAATTGCTTTAGACTAAAATCCTTGTGATAAATACTTTGATCCAGATATATAGTGGAAGTAAACTTAAAACTACCAGAGCAACTTTTGTCTGTCGCTTTTCTATAGCGGTCATAATAGTCCCCATTAATAATTGTTAGGGTCATGACTAGTTGAGCGGGTTATTTTGAAAGATTTTCAGCATAATTTGG
>CAYFJU010000041.1:0-27421 GCA_964343505.1 uncultured bacterium | reverse complement strand
AAAAACCCTACAGTCCAAATCAATAAGAAAATAAACTATTGCAACATAATACATAATGATCCCTGAGTGTAACGAAGGGGAAGTATCTCAAGCAAATGATGGTTCTAAAACATACACTTGAGATCCTTCGCCTATGGCTCAGGATGACAAATATGTGATGTAGGGGACGCTGCATCGTCCCCTACGTAATCATTAATTCTGGGCAGCTGCCTCCACGGCTGACCAGACCCGCCATACATTTTTATAGCAGATCTTTTCAATATCTTCTTCGGAATAGCCCCGCTTCAAAAGATGAAAAATAAGGTTAGGGTAAGAGGACACATCTTTCAATCCATAAGGTAAGGTATCACCCACACCGTCATAGTCCGAACCGATGGCCACATGATCAATGCCCGCCACTTCAACCACACGGTCAAAATGATCTACCACTTCAGTGATATCCGCATACATAGGATTTTCTTCATTCACTTTTTTCGCAAAGACTTTCAGTGCTTCATCACCGGATTCCAATCCATTTTCTTCAGCATAAGCAACGATCTTTTCGCTGTTGGCCTTCCGTTTATCCTGTGACGCCTGTGTCACAAAAGAGGAACCATAGTTGATCTGGATGACACCGCCATTATCCTTCAACCTGCGGATTTCAGCATCGCCCATGTTTCGCTCCCAGCCCGGGGTAAAGTGCCGGCAGGAGGAGTGGGAAGCAATCACCGGTATATCGGTCATATCCAGCACTTGGTTGATCACTTCATCGGTGACGTGTGAAATATCCACCATGATGCCAACCCGATTCATTTCTTTCACCACTTCACGGCCAAAGGGACTCAAACCGCCCCAGGTATTGGTGGTGTCGTAGGATGAATCACAAATGAGATTATCCTTGGCATGGGTGAGGGTAATGTAGCGAATGCCCCGATCGTAGAAATACTGCACATTGCTCAGGTCGTCTCCGATTGGGGCCCCGTTTTCCATCCCCATGGGGAGGGCGATCTTGCCATCGGCGAAAATGCGGTTCACATCGGCTACGCTAAATGCCACTTCAAATTTGTCCGGATGGTCATCGGCAATGCGTTGCACAAGATCAATGAGGGAGTCGGCCTTCTCTTTGGCGCCGCCGGTCTCTTGGTATGAGGAAGGGACATAGATAGACATGAAGGGTGCATCGAGGCCTCCTTCTTTGGCACGGATGTAATCGAAGTCGCCCCCTTCTGTCCGGACGGATAAGTCTTCATAACCGTCATTCAAACGCCAGGGCACATCAATATGGCCATCGGTGATAATGAATTTATGGGCCAGCTCATAGGCCTGTTTTTTCAGGGCCGCATCATTGCTGCAACCCCCAATCACAATGGCAATTGTGATTAATAATAACTGTTTCATTTTTCTCATTTTATTTCCTTCTCTTTGATAACAAAATTAATGACTTTAAGTTTTGTTACCCTAATAGTGAAGAAGTACACTTGGAGGGGCATAACGAAGCTTGCCTGCCGTAGCATTGGCATAGTTTGGTGAGTGGTGTTTTAATGGTGTAATTCAAATTTATTTTTCCCACCAGTGGGGCAGGCGTTTTACTTTGCCCGTGACCATCTCATTCATGGTGGCGGCGTCATAAAGCCGGCCGTTGATCATGACCATTTCTACCGAATCGGAATTTTCAATATCCTCTAATGGATTCTTTCCAAGGATGACTAGATCTGCAAGTTTCCCCGCTTCCAGACTGCCCAAATCATCACCCATGGCGATGTATTCTGCACCATTCAATGTAGATGCTCTTAAGGCTTCCATGGGACTCATACCCCCCTGGGCCAGCATCCACATTTCCCAATGAACGCCCAAACCTTCTAATTGACCGTGGGCGCCATTATTCACTTTTACTCCTGCGTCAGAGAGTGCTTTGGCGGCTTTTGCATTTTCAATATGATTCCAGTCGTCCTCTTCTACTTTCATCCGCCGCCGTTTCTGATCCAGCAGCTGTTGAGGGAAATAATTTTGAAGGAGGTCATGCTCAAACACATTCATTTTTGAATACCAGTAATTTTCACCCCAAATACCACCATAACTCACGATAAGGGTTGGGGTGTAGCCCACGCCACTTTCACCGTAAAGTGTGAGCGCGTCTTTATATAATGGAGAGACGGGGATGGAATGTTCGATTCCCGTATGGCCGTCCACCAGCATATTCAAATTATGCTGAAAAGTAGAACCCCCTTCCGGATAGACCAGCATATCCAACTCTCTGGCCGCTTTCAGGATTTGCTGACGCTGCTCCCTCCTAGGCTGATTGTAAGATTTTACTGAAAATCCACCAAATGCTTTGATCCGTTTCAGGGCACGCTTCGCATCCTCTAATGCGTTCACTTCTGCTGTAAATCCTGTGACGGCTCCATATAATATGGTACCGGTGGAGTAAATTCTCGGCGCTAGGATTTTCCCTGCTTTTTGCAGTTCAGAATTGGCAAAGACCATTTCCGTATCCCGGCTGGGATCATGGGTGGTAGTAACGCCAAAAGCCAAATTGGCCAAATAATGCCAGTTTTGTTCCGATGAAAGGCCATCCCATTCCAAGCCCATATGGGCGTGAACATCAATGAAACCTGGGATGATGGTCTTGCCATAAGCATCCACCATCTTAGCTCCTTTCGGAATTCTTGTTTTACTGCTGCCCACTTTTTTGATGCGATTATTTTCAATAATGATGATACCATTATCAATGACTTGATCCCCATCCATGGTAATGATCTTGGCGCCGGTGATGGCGACAAGTCCTTTGGGTGAGGGCGATGTGGCTCGCCAGCCCAGATCCACGCCAGCATCTTTTGGATCCGGCAGAGAGTCAGGCGCACCGGGGGCGAAGGTGAATGCATCTTTTAAGTCGGTGGTAAAGAGTTCCGATCCCAATGTCCAATGGACAGAATTGTTATCGGACCAATGGGGTTCAAAACCGCTGCCTTTGGTCAGTTGTTTCACGGGCACGCTGGATGTTTTAGGCCCAAGGTCTATGGCTTTCCCCATTTTCGAAAAAGGGGCCGCATAGACATGGAAGCGGTAATCAAATAACACCCAATCTTCCTTAGGGGAGAGGATGATCCGGTTGGCATATTTGGACGTGGCCAGAACGCGACGATCCTGGCCATTCAAATCAATGCTGTATAAGGCGCGTTTATCCTTTTCACGGCCCATGAGAAGGATGCGGGAATCGCCGGAAGTGAAGCGCGGCTCAGAACCTCCCTTGGTAACCAGTTTGGGTTTACCGCCATTGACTTTGATGGTGTAGATACCCGTGTCGGCAGCATGATCCCGACCGCGGATCCAAGAACCGCCGCCCCGGCGATAGACAAGTTGAGATCCATCCGATGACCAAGCCGGATCAAAGTAGTGGCCTTTAGGGACTTTCAAGAATTTGGGTTTACCCCCATTACTGCTGACGACCGCGATTCGGCCCCGTTGTTTGTCTGACCAAGTGGTGAATGCAATTTGCTTCCCATTCGGTGACCATGCCGGAGTGTACTCAAGCCCGGTATGTTGTTTGGTGAGGCTTATTCGGTTAGAACCATCCACGTTAGAGACGTACAGCTTCCCCAAGGCATTAAAGACCACCAGTTTTCCATCAGGGCTGACCCGGGTTTGGCGGAGAACATTGACCTTAAACTTGTCACCACCCACTTCATTTTTTGTGGCATAGGGTTTGGTGATATCCATGTCCACCTCTGCTGTGAATGGGATGGGTTTCACATTGGCATTGGAAACAGTCACATTCCAAAAACCGCCTTTGGCTGTAATAATGATATTCTTTCCATTGGGGGTCCAGCTGAAGCCGGGGTGGATACCGAAAATAGCCCAAGTTTCCTGGGCGTCCCGGTTCAGGTTGTCATAGAGTTTAAATTCGTTGCCTGTGGCAAGGTTTTTCACAAAGAGGGCGGTTTTCAATCCCACACGCCGGACGAAGGCCAGTTGTTTTCCGTCGGGAGAAATTTGAGGCGTGGCCGCACCGCCGGGACCGGAGACTACGGTTGTTTTTTTACCGGTTTCAAAATCAATGCGGTGGATGGCATAGATGGTCCCATAGGGATCCCGGTTATATTGATAGGTGTTTCCCGGGCTCACATCTTGGGAGTAGTATAGGTAACGGCCATCAGGACTCACATCTGGTTCCCCGGCGTCATGCTGCCAATTTCGGCGGTCGTTCACATTAATCCCGCTGCCGCCGCTGATGTGATAGCGCCACATTTCGCCCGCGCCCAATGAACGGGTATTTACAAAATGCTTCCGGGCGATTACATATTGGCCATCGGTGGTAAACACGGGATTGTTGAGGAGCCTGAATTTCTCTTTCGATACCTGCCTGGGGTTGGCGCCGTCCCGATCTATGATCCAGATATTATCTCCGCCGGAGCGATCCGAAGTGAATGCAATGGATTCCCCATCCGGGCTGAAGGCCGGTTGAATGTCCCAAGCAGGACCGCTGGTGAGTCGTGTGGCTTCTCCGCCGGAAATAGGCATGGTATACAGGTCGCCCAAGAGGTCAAAGATTATTTTACGACCATCGGGGGATACATCCAAGCTCATCCATGTTCCTTCTGATGTGGTAAAAGAAAGGGCTTTTGTGGGGCCGTGGCCGGCGTTCACATCCCACTTCTTATCGTCTTGGATTGGCTCGGCCATGTCCGCAGCAGGATCGTTAGTTAAGAATCCCGGGACAGCGCAGCAGTCTGGATGTTGGGTTGATTCCTGGGCCAACAGGAGTGAAAAAATGGGCGTAAAAAGCCCAAGCTTAACTGAACGGTTCATAACCTCCTCCTAAAATTTTTATCTAATAAGTCTGAACAGAAAGGTAATTGGTGGTCCCGGTCACACCCATGGGCACACCACCGGTGATGACAAATCTATCGCCGGATTCTACCATTTTCAGTTCATTCAAAACAGCGCCGCAGACAGCGGGGATTTCATCCACATTGTCATATTGGGCCACCTTTACAGGGACAACCCCCCAAACGAGCTGGAGCTGTCGGGCAATTTCATCAAAGGGCGTCAAAGCCAGTACATTGGCTTGGGGGCGGTAACGGGCAATCATGCGAGCCGTACTGCCGCTGTGGGTCATGGTCAAAATTATATTGATATCTAAATCCATGGCAATTTCACATACGGCATGGCTAATGGCATCCGCGGTATGGGTCACATCTTCCGGCAAGGATGTCCGCCCCGAATGGGTGGCATGCTCAGTTTCCCGAATGACCCGTTTCAGGGTTTGAATCACATCCACGGGATATTTCCCCGCGGCTGTTTCTCCGGTAACCATAAGGGCGTCCACCCCATCGAAAATGGCGTTAGCGATATCGCTCACCTCGGCCCGTGTGGGTGTTTGGCTGTCCACCATGGATTCCAGCATTTGGGTGGCAATGACGACGGGCTTCCCCTGGGAGCCGGCCACTTCGATAATTTGCTTCTGGGCCAGGGGAACCTGTTCGGCGGGAATTTCTACACCCAGATCGCCCCGGGCAACCATCACAGCATCGAAAGATTCTGTAATGGCATCCACATCATTGAGGGCTTCCCATTTTTCCACTTTAGCCATGACTGGTAAGTGTTTGCCCACTTCATCCATGACGGCTACAACTTCATTCAAATCTTCTGCCGAACGAACAAAAGAAAGGGCAATCCAATCCGCGCCCTCTTCCAATGCCATTTTTAAATCCGCTTTATCCTGTTCTGTTAATGTGGGTACATCCAAAGTGATTCCCGGAAAGTTTACGCCTTTTCGCGGTTCCACCAATCCACCGATTTCAGTTTGGCATTTTATGGAATGGTGGGATTCAGCTTCAATGACTTCCAACTGAATTCGGCCGTCGTTGATCAAAATTTTGGCCCCTTCTGAAACTTCCGTGAACCCAATCCCCTCCGTAACACTAATATAATTTTCATCGGCGCCGTTTTCATTGGTGATGGTGATGGATTGTCCCGCTTCTAAGGTGAAATCCGGGAGAATATCGGTGATGCGGATCTTCGGTCCGGCCAAGTCCGTCAAGATGCAGGGCCGTTCTCCATTGGTCATTTTTAAAGATTTAACAAGGCTGTATAAATGTCGTTTGGAAGCTTCATCCCCATGGGACATATTGAGGCGGAAGGCGTTGACGCCTGCATCCAGCATAGCTTGGAGTGTTTCCGTATTGTCGCAAGCGGGGCCGATAGTGGCGATAATTTTTGTTTTTATATCCATCGTATTTTGTCTTTTTAATTAACTGAATAGGGTATGCTTAATCGAAAGGGTGAAATTTTCGCATTGAATTTTCTGCCGTTGTCACAGACCATTTCAAAATGGCCGTGCATGACACCAAACTCCGTTGGCAAAGGACAAAAACTGGTATATTCGAACGATTCTCCTTTTTTCAAATAGGGCTGATTGCCCACCACCCCGGGACCCCGCACCTCCTCGATATTACCGTTTCCATCGGTTATATGCCAATAACGGTTCTTAAGCTGCACAGCTTCATCGCCGTCATTGGTGATGGTAATATGGTAGGCAAAAAAGAAAATCGGGCGGGAAGGGTCCGAACGCTCAGGGATGTAGTTGGGCTTCACCGTGATATTGATCTGTTCCGTTTTTGTTTCTGTCATAACAATAAAATTACAATTCATTTTATTCCAGAAGCATATAGATTCTCAGTAAATTTATTTAACTAATATTGGGGGAATCCTTCCTATGAAACGCCTTATACATTTTTTAATTTTAGTCCTAACCTTTTCAGGGTGTGCCCACCGGCCCACAGAAGCTGTGACGGTGAATACGAGTCCGGATGTCACGGAAGCGGACTTAATGAATCATATCAAATTTTTGGCTGACGATGAACGAGCGGGGCGATATCCTGGATCCAAAGGGTCGGAGGAAGCAGTAGCCTATATTGTAAACCACTTTAAAACGTATGGATTATTACCAGCGGGGAGCGATGGCTATTTACAAAACTTCGACTTTATTACAGGTATAAATCTTGGTGACGAAAACAGACTCTCAATTGAAGGTGAAACCTATGCAGTGAAGGAAGACTTTATTCCCCTGGAATTTTCTGCCAATGAAAAATTTGATGGCGGTGCGGTTTTTGTAGGATACGGTTTTACTATTGATGATACCATTCAATGGAATGATTATACTGATGTAAATGTAGAAGGTAATTGGGTGATAATTTTGCAGGGTGGCCCTGGTGGAGAGCATCCCCATTCGGATTTTGCAAAACATCTACCCCTGCGGAAAAAGGCCCTATTGGCCCGTGATCAGAAGGCTGCGGGGATTTTGTTTGTGAACCCCATCGGTGATGAAGATGAATTGATTCCTTTAAAACATTCTCCCAATTCCACCCCTGTGGGGATTCCGGTTCTGCAAATTTCAAGAAAAGTTGCGGATAAAATGTTGGATGGAAAGTTAGATGCACTTCAAACTGCATTAGATGATTCGTATAGCCCCCAAACATATATGATGGAAAAAAATATATCTGCTGAAGTGGGATTAGTAAAAGAAACAGTCTCTGTTCCCAATGTTATTGGATTGATTCCCGGCAAAGATTCTATTTTGAAAAATGAATATATTGTTGTTGGTGCACATTTTGACCATTTGGGTTTTGGAGGAGAAGGTACCGGTTCACTCACGCCGGATTCAAACGCTATACACAATGGTGCGGATGATAACGCTTCCGGAACCGCGGGGGTATTGGAATTGGCAGAAACACTTTCTACCAATAAAAACACCCTCAAACGATCCGTTTTACTTATGGCTTATAATGCAGAAGAAGAAGGGTTATTGGGTTCAAAGTATTTTGTGAACAACCCCACGGTTGATATTAATAAAATTACAACCATGATCAATATGGATATGATTGGCCGTATGTCTGAAGGAAAGGTCACTGTGGGTGGTACGGGGACATCGCCAGAATTTGAATCCATTTTGAAAGAAACAAATAAGAACCACGGTCTTCATTTAAAAATGAGCAAAGATGGGTATGGCCCCAGTGACCATGCCAGTTTTTATGTAAATGATGTTCCTGTATTATTCTTTTTTACAGGTACCCATACCAATTACCATAAACCAAGCGATGATTATCAACTGATCAATGCTGCTGGCGAAAAGCGAATCGTGGATTTGATCTATGACGTTGTGCTTCAGCTAAGCAATTTGGATGAACGGCCTACTTTTACAGAAGCAGGACCAAAAGAAGCCACCCAGACCCGCCGCAGTTTTAAAGTGACCTTTGGTGTGATTCCTTCTTATGGCAGTGATGCGGTTGGACTGGAAATTGACGGCGCCAAAAATGAGAGCCCCGCCGGAAAAGCGGGCATGCAAAAGGGGGATGTGATTACTTCAATTGACGGGAAAGAGATAAAAAATATTTATGATTATATGTACAGATTAGCGGAGCTAAAGCCAGGCCAAACTGTGGATGTCATTATAAAAAGAAAAGAGAAAGAATTAAAGTTAAAGGTTAATCTCTAAGAGCTCTTTCACGCAGTTCATCCTGCAGTTCCAAAACTGCTTTTACATAATTGTCCGCATGGTTGTAAGCATAAACCTGTTTAACCTATTTTTTTGATTTCGGTTCTTCATCTTAAAATTGCAGATTGAGTTTACCTGCAATACTATAGAACCGCGTTGTAAGCCAAATCGATAATCCTAATTCAGTCTGGATACCGGGTCACCTTTGGATCCCGCCTGCCAGCCCTCCCGTTCAATCGGGAGCAGGCGGGGCATGACAAACATGTTTTTGTGTTAATTTATTGGTTCATCTATACTTTTTTAAACCTACACATTACTGTCATCCCGGAAAATGCGCAGCATTTATCCGGGATCCAAAACCGACATTTGTTTTTACTCAGCATCAATTACAATGATATAAAAAATTGAACTAAGAATGATTACATTAGCGTATAGATGGTAGAATTTTTTAGGTTTGATTTTCCTGATGTAAATATAGACTTTCGCAAAACAAAAATATCCAAACGCTTAATCTTTAAGAATACTTTTTCGTAACTCACCCCGCAATTCCAGAACGGCTTTTACATAATTGTCGGCATGGTTGTAAGCCCAAACCGCTTTGTATTCATGTTTTTCATTGGATGGTTTTAAAACAGGGTATCCATTTTTAACCAGGTAATTGCCCACACTGGCAAATACATCGGCCCAATCATAGGGCATACGTATTCCGTCCCCATTCCCATCTGCTGCATAGGCATTAAAGCTGGAAGGAATGAACTGGCCGTACCCAAAGGCCCCGGCATAAGATCCCTTAATAGAATGGGGTGGTATGCTGTCCGTATAACAATAGACCAAATATTCCACCAGTTCTTTGCGGGCCCACCTGGCACGGCGGGGCATTTTGGCAATTTGCGTATACAGGGCATTGAACACCGTGAACTCCCCCTGGTGGTTTCCATAATTGCTTTCCACGCCAATGATGCTCAAAATGAGAAACGGATCCACCTTGATTTGCTCCGCAACCTTATGCAGGGCCACCCGGTTTTGCGCATAAAATTCCATCCCTTTTTTGATTCGTGACTCCGTAACAAACAGTTTCCGATAATCGGTCCAGCTTTTTTTCTCGTAAGGACGGGCAAAGCGCTCCAGTATTATATTGTGGGTGGTGATACCATCATGGGAAAACGATTCTTTCAGGAATGATTCCGGGATCCCTTTTTTGAGTGCATCAGCCCGGATAGCGGAAAGGACGGAATCCTCCCCGGCAAAAAGTATGCCCCCCAATAGGAGTAGAATTAGTTTACCCATTCGGCAATAAATATGTTTGTGTCACCCTGCTTGGCCTGGTTGCGGTTGGAGGCAAAGACAAAATATTTTCCATCAGGGCTAAACATGGGGAAACCGTCAAACCCATCGAAGTGCGTAATGCGCTCTAGGTTCGTACCGTCGACATTCACTGCCCAAAGATCAAAGTTCCGACCGTTGGGGTCGGCCATATTGGAGCAGAAAATGATGCGTTCATCATTGGGAAAAAAGAAAGGGGCAAAGTTGGCACCATCATTATGGGTGATCTGTTGTTTGTTGGTCCCGTCAGAATTCATGACCCGGATCTGCAGGTTCATGGGCCTGATCATACTTTCTGCAATGAGTCCTTTATAATCGGCAATTTCTTTGGCCGTTTCCGGATAGAATGCCCGCCATACAATTTTAGTGCCGTCATGGCTGAAAAAGGGACCGCCATCATAACCCAGTTTATTGGTCAGCATCCGTTTGTCAGAACCGTCCGGGTTCATCGTCCATACTTCCAAATCTCCTGACACAATGGACGAATATACAATGCGGCTCCCGTCTTCCGCCACGGTGGCTTCCGCGTCATAACCCTTTTCATCTGTAAGTTGTTCTAGTCCCGATCCATCAGTGTTCGCCCGAAAAATATCGTATCCTTCATGGAGTTTCCACACATACCCCCGGCTGAAATCCGGCGGGGGCGGACAGGCCCGATCAATATGATGAGTAGAAGCATAAACGATTTTTTCATTTTCCGGATATTGAAAATAGGCGCAAGTGGTTACGCCGTCACCGGTGGAAACCATTTCATACTCACCGCTTTCGATATCCATGATATAAATTTGGTCGCAAAGGCCCTCTCCGTCGTGGGACTGGAAAATCAATTTTTTACTGTCCGAACTGAAATAAGCTTCCGCATTTTCACCGCTGAAGGTGAGCTGGCGCAGATTTTTAAAATGACGCTCCTTGGGTAAAATGTGTTCGTTGGCACTGCCTGCCCGCTCCTGATCCGCCGGTTGGCGGAGGATGGCAGGCGGGCCATCAACCAACTCAGGGTTTTGTAGAACTGCCCGCCAGCGCATGAGCGCCATAAAGGCAATGGCGATAGCAATTACGATCAGGTAATGCTGTGGTTTTGTTTTTGACAAAGGAATTTTTCCGCTGATTTTAAGCCTTAAAGTTAAGGGGAAATCAAAATGGGAAATATAATGAAAGTGATTTTTGTCCGACCTATTTTCTGATATGCAAAGCCGAATGATCATTGCCCTTGCCCTGGCCTTGACCTGCATCAGCACTTCAGCTATTTTTGCCCGCATGATCCCCGAAGTACCGCCAGTGGCCGTAAGCCTCTGGCGGATGTCAGTGGGTGCCGCGGTATTTTTCGGTATAACCCTTGTACAAAAAAAAGAGCCTCTACCCGGAAAACACCGCTACAATATTATTCTATGCGGACTGTTTTTATCCCTTCATTTTATCAGTTTTTTTGCCGCCCTCCATTTTACATCTGTCTCCAAAACGACCCTGTTTGGGGCCATGGCGCCACTGTTTACCGCCCTCATTGAGAAGGTGTTTCTTAAAAGGAGTTGGAACAGAGGTATGGGAATCGGTTTGGTTTTAGCCCTGACCGGGGCAATTGCTCTTCAAAAAGGGAAATTGGCGTCCGGAGGAGACGATTCGGCTGGCGTTATCCTGGCTTTGTTAGCAGGTCTGTTTTTGGCCTTACTTATGGTTTTTGCTGAAAAGGTGAGAAAAGATTCAGACCTGTTTGTGTTCACCCGCTCCCTTTACGGATGGGCGGCCATCATCCTTTTGGGGTTGGGGACAAGCCTGGATCATAATTTATTCAGTTTTGACGGGGCCGATTACTTATGGCTCATCCTTTTGGGGCTCATCCCTACGGTGCTGGGGCATACCTTATTATATTATTCCGTGCGGTATGTGCGGCCAACAATTGTCAGTGCCGTCCCTTTGGGTGAACCTGTTTTGGCATCTATAATGGCCTTACTTTTCTTTGCGGAGGCAATTCCAATGATGACCATTATCGGCGGCGGGGTGACTTTGGCGGGATTGTATATTTTAGTGACGAAACATTGACGGAGTAGTGGGGTGTTGTACTTTTCTTTAGAAGAAAAGCACGAAGAGAACTGTCGCTATAGAAAAATCATATTCGTCTTCACCATCGCCTCAGGAGTGAATTTAACTCATCTCACACCAATGCGAGATTCAAACAGAAATTCATTCTTTTCTTTTAGGAAGGACAACCGAAGGAATGGCAAATATTCATCCAGCCACGATTTTTTGCCTGTCCGCCTTGCGCTGAGTTCTTTTGGATCAGGTCAAAAGAACAGAGTTTCCCCTAAAATAAATTTTCTTCTCGATACTGTTCTATTGATGGATGGCCCTGATATACCCCATGGAGTTCATCCGGCAGTAGAGCGGCAATCCGGCACATAACCTTATCCCCGATTGCTTTTAGGACCGACTCTTTTCCTTTTCGCCCCGCCGGCATTTTATAGGGGCCAAAAGGTTTGCCAATTTTGACCTGCGCTTTGGGACGTATCCCCTGCCGCAGATCCTGCCAGATGTTACCGCGGAGGCCAGACACACTAACAGGCACAATCGGCACTTGCATCATGGTGGACAGGTACACAACGCCCCCTTTGGCGGGGCGTAATACATCGGACAGTGAATCCCCTTCCGGGAAAATACCCAGGATGTCTTTTTGCTTTAATACCTGTTTAGCCCGTTTAATGGTGGAGGGGCCTAACCGGGTGCGGTTGGTGGGAATAAAACCATACAGCCAGATGGCCCAATAGTTGTACCAATCCACCACCTGATCACTGGCCGCTAGAAAATTGATCGGCCGCCGGACGGCATAGAGTACAAAGGGCGGATCGGCATAATTAAAATGGTTGATGGCCAGGATGAAGGGCCCTTTTTTGGGAAGGTGATGCCGCCCCCGGACGGTGATTTTCATCAGCAGCCTTCCCAGGAAAAGTCCAAGATATGTCGCTAGATAACGCACCCACTTGGGACGTGGTTTAAATAAATCCAGTTTGGTGCGGACGCTCACATCAACTTGGAAATTGGTTCAGGATATAACCAATACAGGCGCTGAGTTTTTTGGCAAAAGGAATATGGAGAAATTCATTCGGCCCATGGGCGTTTGAACCCGGCCCTAATACACCGGTGATCACAAACTGGGCTTGGGGGAATTTTTCACCCAGCATGGCCATGAAGGGAATTGTACCCCCCTCTCCCATAGCGAGGGCTGGTTTGCTGTAAAAAGTTTTGGATGCTTCCTGGATTGCTTCATCCAGCCAAGGCGCCAGTTTGGGTGCATTCCAGCCGTTGGCCGACTCTTCCCATTCAATGGAGACGGTGGCATTGTAGGGCGGGTTTTCCATCAGAATCTTTTCCGCCGCTGCCATAGCTGCATGGCTGTCCACGTCCGGCGGTAAGCGGAAGGAAAGTTTCAAGGTGGTATAAGGGCGCAAAACGTTTCCACCGTCTTTCACGGCAGGAATCCCATCCAAACCTACGAAAGAGAGGGCTGGCTTCCAGGTGCGCCTTAGGGTGCCTTCCACCGGATCGTCCGTGGATGGCTGCATGTTTTCAATCCAAGGGAAGGCCTCCGTCTTGCCGTCCAAGGCATCCACCATTGTTTGTACTTCAGCAATTCGGTGGTCCGGGATATTGGTGTGAAATTCCTTTAGCTTGACCTCGCCTGAAGTTTTATCCTCAATGCGGGAGATCAATTGCCTGAGTATGCGGAAGGAGGAGGGTACTAATCCGCTGGCACTGCCGGAATGAACCCCTTCCGTCAGCACATCGGCCCGCAGTTCGCAGGCCACCATCCCCCGAAGCGATACGGTGGTCCAGAATTGTTCATAATTCCCGGCGCCGGAATCCAGGCATACCACCAGGTCAACCGTGCCAATAATATCCTCGTATTCATCAATATAATAAGGGAGATCAGGTGAACCGCTTTCTTCGCAGAATTCGATCAGGATGACAATCCGGGGCAACGCAAGGCCTTGGGCTTTCATGGCTTTTACAACCCCCAGGGAAGCAAACAGGGCATACCCATCGTCGGCCCCGCCGCGTCCGTAGAGTTTGTTATCTTCAATAACCGGCTTCCAAGGCCCAAGGTCTTCCCGCCAGCCTTCCATTTCCGGCTGTTTATCCAAATGGCCGTACATCAGAATATTGCCATCCCGTTCTCCGGGGATTTCCAACAGGATCAGCGGCGTTCTACCATCCAATCTTTTTACGCGCAAGGTGCTGTTTTCAGGCTGGTGTTCTTCCGCCCAATCCACGGCCAGTTTGAGAGCGTCTTCCATGTGGCCAGTCTGTTGCCAGTCCGGATCGAAAGCAGGGGACTTGTTGGGGATTTTAATGTATTCAGTCAGGGTAGGGACGATCTCGTCGTCCCAGAATTTTTCCATGTATAATTGGAGTTGTTCAGCGTTCATACAATTTTCCAAATTAATGCGTAAAATAAGCGTCGGGAGTTTAAAGTGATTGAAGCAATTTTTCTTAGCGGTAAAAATTCTGTGTTTTATCCAGTTCGACAACCATCCTTGTTTACCCGCCTTTGGCTTGGGTTGTCGAATTGTCCTCTTATGTCATGCAACCGTCAAGCAACCTACCCGACTGAATCGTTCAGGCGGGGGAAGCTTGACGCACGTTTGCGCTGATAAATGATTTTTCCATCAAAAATGGTATTCACCACTTCCACGTCCTTGATTTTTGACGGATCAATTTCCAATAAATTGTCGGATAGGATTACCATATCGGCCAGTTTTCCCACAGTAATTGACCCTTTAATGTCCTCCTCGAAAGATGCATAGGCTGAATTGAGCGTATAAGCTCGGATCGCCTCCTCAATCGTCAGGCGCTCCTCAGGGAACCAACCATCTGTCGGGTTGCCATCAAGGGTCTGGCGGGTAACGGCAGCGTAAAGCCCAAGCATTGGATTTAGTGGATATCGAGACGCATTGGTGCCGGGAGAATCAGAACCGAAACAAACCACTGCGCCGCTGTCCCATAAAGTACGAAAGGCATAGGCCCCTTTGGAGCGTTCGTGGCCGATGCGTTCTTCCATCCAACGCATATCATCAGTGCAGTGGTAGGGTTGGACCTCCGCAATGATGTCCTTTCCTTTAAACCGTTTAAAATCTTCCGGGCGAATGACCTGGGCATGGACCAGTCGAAAGCGGCGGTCTTTCATGCCATTATTTTCAATCAGCCGATCCATCATATCTAACAGGTAGCCGTTGCCTGCATCACCAATGGCGTGGACCGACAGTTGAATGCCGGCGGAGTCCGCCTGCAGGGCTAAATATTCTAAATTACTTTGCAGATCGCGCCCCCCATTTTTTGAGCGCCAGGGGAACATGATCTTTCGCCAAATACCAAATTCATTCGCATTGTGGGAATAGGGTTTGTAGAAGCGGGCCGTTGAATTTCCCATGATACCGTCAATCCAGGCTTTCACTGTTCCCGTGCGGATCATTGCATCCCCGGATCCGATTTTCAATCCCAATTCATTCATTTCCTCCCACTGATCCAAATACCCGCGGGAATGGATGCGGGCCGTGAGTTTGCCCTCATTTCTTAGATGATAAAAGATTTCTCTTTGACGGGTATCGGACATGTCCGATAGACTCGTTACACCCACACTGGCACAGCGCTTCAGCACGGCTTCCGATTCCCACAGGCGCTGTTCCCAAGTGCGGGGCGGGATTAAATCACTAAAGTATTTTTGCACACCGATCCCTGAAAGGATTCCCGTGGGTTTACCGCGACGGTCCCGCTCCACAATGATACCTGAGGGATCAGGTTCACCCTTGTTAATGCCAGCGATTTCAAGCGCTCTACCATTGGCGAAAAAAACCTTGCGGTCAAAGCGTTGGATAAAAACGGGTCGGTCTTTGGTAAAACTATCCACCATTTCACGGTGGGGTTTAAAGAAATCCTTTTTGGCTCGGCGCCCTTCTTCTCCAATAGAACTGGCTTCCCAGGCTTCATAGGCTGACCATAATCCACCGGTGATCCACACCCCCGGCGCGAAGCGTTCGTGCACATCCCGCAACCGGCTTGTAAAAGGTTGTTCTGTATGGACATCCATGAGATTCAAGCCGGTAATAATCCGGCAGGTGGATTCAAAATGAACATGGTTATCATTAAACCCGGGCAAGACCAGTTTACCTCCGGCATCAATGACCTCAGTGTTTTCAGTAATGAAGGATTCGACGCCAGCATCGGTGCCCACATAAATGAATTTATTATTGTCAACAGCCACAGCCTGGGCGGTCGTGTTGTTTTGGTCTACAGTCCAGATATGGGCATTTCTAATAACCAAATCGGCCGACTGTGCTTGAATAAAACCCAATATGAAAATGAAGAAAAGTGGTCTCATACCCACCTCCTAAATGTACGAATTAACCGGTGGGAAAATACGACAGGATTATTAGAGGCTGACAAAATGAATTTTTATCCTTTCTCATGCCAGGAGCTCTTACCGAAATGGGCACTCATTATTGGACAAAAGCGGGTAGTAATGCTCCTTGTAATCAGTTATAAACAGGATTGGTAACCTAAGCAACGAAGTGAAAATTCCCACTGGCGCCTACGCTAAAGCTACGGGCGAGCATATATGAGGAAAATTCTTTCCAAGTATTTAAAATTGGGGCATTAATATAAAATCAAATCTCTCACGGGACGTGACATCCGGTGATGCGTTTGTAAGAACAATATGTTAATTTTATAAAATAAAAAAAGCCTCCCGCACCTGCGGGAGGCTTTTTTGTTAATCCGACAGTCAGGATTGATTAGAACGGAAGATCGTCCTCATCATCAGCGGCAGCAACAGGCACTGCCTGTCCGCCACCCGTGTTATCCATCTTGCGGCCAAGCATGGTAAACATATCGCCCACCACTTCCGTAGTATAGCGTTTGATACCGTCCTTGTCTTCCCAGTTACGGGTCTGGAGTTTTCCCTCCAGATAGACCAACTGACCCTTTTTCAAGAGATCGCCGGCCATTTCCGCAGATTTCCCGAACATAACACAACGGTGCCATTCAGTTTTATCCTGAAGTTCACCGTTTGAATCACGCCAGGTTTCGTTTGTTGCCAGATTGAAGTTGGCCACGGCAGCACCGGACGGCGTATACCGTGTTTCCGGGTCGCCACCCAGGTGTCCAACCAACACCACTTTATTTACACTACCTTTTTGCATAACGTACTCCTAACTTGTTTTTACTCGTTACTTACGCGTGTGTTTTATACTACACCTCAATTTCAATTCATGTCAATTATTTTTTTGGAAATTTATATTTTCTAGGGATGAAATTGTTCTAACCGCCCTTTCTTTTATCCCATAGTTTTTTCAGCGCAAGCGCCCCGCCGGCCGCTGCCAAAGCACCCAACCCACCGATGGGTGCCTGGTTTGGTGAACCCGGGAAAGTTGGCTGTGCCATTAAAATTGTTACATTGATGATTACCATCATCCATCTTCCATACATACATCTTCCATCTCCCATGACAATACTCCTTTATTTCATTAGCAAAAGTTTAATGGTTTGGATTTTTGGTCCTGACTTCAGCCGACAAAGATAAATTCCTGAAGATAAATGGTTTGGCTTCCAATGAACTGATTGTTTTCCTACGGCTAAAATTTCATCAGCTAGTGAAGCGACTTTGTAACCCCTTATATTGTATACGGCAATTTGGACAGGGCCTTCATTTAGTATTTCAAATTTAATTGTGGTGGATGCATTAAACGGATTTGGGTAGGCGGGGTATAGCCGAATTCGAGCTGGTGTAATTTGGTTGCCAGTTCCCAGGTTAGTAGAAGCAAATACCAATTTTATTCGGGCCTTCTCCAGCAAGGGATATCCTCTCACGCCTGCATGTTTCATATTGAATGATCCCTTTGTTTCCGTATTGAAACTATAGTCATGAAGGTCATTCAACCTGATGGATTGATGTGTCATTTGATCCACAAGGTATATGGATATACCACGGGGTAAACCTGACAAATCCCACCTCATATTAATGGTCGCTTCTTTGGTTATAAACTCATTTCCTTCTGGTTCGAACAATATCACATCCAAGGGAACCTCAATGGTGCCCTTAAACCGGTTGGGCAGGTTATGAATGGAAATAGCAGTTGAGTCAATATAGGTCATGGCGGCCAAATGTCGTATTCGATCTAATGGCAGCAGTTGAAAGGCATCCTGGCGATCAAATCCTTTTTCACCGGAAGAGGTAATAGAAACATATGTTTCTGATTTTAACCCATCCGATTCAAAATAGAATGTGATCGCACCTTCATCTGTTTTTCGGGCTTTGTAAAATGTGCCAGCTGTTCCGGTTTTACTGTCAGCCTCAAAGGAAAAGCTGGTGCCGCTGGTATTCGATTTAATCCAAAATCCCTGGTAAGGTTCGATTAAGCCATTGGTTAATCCGCCTGCAGTCCCATTCCAGCTCTTATAGGCTGAGCTGGCGTCATCCCAGACATATACGGTAGAAGTAAAGTTGCCATTGTCGTTGAACAATTCATCTGCATCAACGGTGGATTCAAAGGGGTTTCCCAATAGATTCCATTCATTGGCGGTGGTTGTGACGGACACTGTGGCGCTGTTTTCAGTGCCTGATACATTTAAGTATACGGGCAGATCGTCATCGCCGTCATTGTCAACATCGCTGAATACATATACAATGACCCCGGTTCCAGCGGTATAGGATGCCGTGGTAAGATTGGTCAAGGCAGACCAAGATGAACTGGAAGCGTCATAAGTCCATACATTGGCGTCAGCGCTTGACACATCGGCGCCGGTCATGCCCTGAGTCCAGAGAGGTGAAAGCAAATCATCATACACCTGTCCGCTGACCGGGCTGGATAAGATGCGAAAACCAGAATTGCCACTGATGGCCTGACCAACTGTGAAAGGACCAGAAAGGGCATTATAGGGCGTGCTGTTGTCCCCATTATAATTATCTGTTTGAGATAATAAATAGCGCAGTTTCGATTTTGTCCCGGAGGTACCCTTGGTTGTATTATACTGGTAATTATCTTTGGTGGAAAGTTCTACCGCAGTATTGTTGGCAGTAGAAATATCAGAAGGGATGTAGGAATTGTTCGTACTCACAGAACCGCTTGATATCCATGTGGTCCCTTTGGCCCACCCAACTCCGTAAATAAAATCCGGTGATGATGAACTGCCCTGAAAAACCAAAATATTATCCCCTGTGCCAGACAGGTTAAACCCGGCATCTTCGGTACTCCAATCTCCCGAGACTGACCCGGAATAAGAAACAACACTGCCGGCGGAAACAGATGAAGAGGCGCTATACTTGAGTGTCCCTTCATTTGATTTTAATGCTGATCCATCCCAGGCGTTATCAGCGAAGTAGATGACCGTATTTGCAGCAAGATCTATAAGGGGGACAAAATCAAAATTATCATCGCCATCGGCATTAATTGTCACCAGAAGGAGGTCTCCCGGGGAGAGGGTAGTCTGCGCCCTCAGCGCCCCGAGGGGCGCAAAAAGTAAGAGAAAAAAGTATCTATATCTGAGTCTTAGCATAACACGTATAATCTGTGCCATGCTGGTACCATTGGTTGTGGTGAATTTGGCCTAAAGCCTAGTGAAAACTGCTAATTATTTCCGATTAAGTCAATGGATTTATTAAACAAAATTCTGATATTGATCTGTCAAAAACAGAGCTTTTTGGAATGAACAGATAGTCTGTTGAACTCCGATGGGATTCTGTCGTCTCTTACAATTTGGTCTATAAATATTAAACCCGCCAACGGGTTTTCAGACTACGATGGGACAAAACTCCTTAGGAGTTGAATAATTATGGATCAAAAGAAAACCTGACAACCCAACCCTGTAGGGGTTGAATCCGCAATGTCGAATTTGGGGCCATTTCACCAGATCTTTGGAATTAATGCTTTTCTGTCGCCGGGATACTCGGGAAAATTTTCTTTATACCAAATGTGGTTTGCTCTGGCCCGCGGGACGAGATTAGCAACGCCCCAAATCGCAAAGGACAACCCAGCCAAAGACCAGGTAGCCAAGGCCCATCCCCACCACTCCAACAATTCGCCTAAATAGTTTGGGCAGGATACCCATTGAAACAATCCGCCCTGGGGAATTTTATAATCGGTTGTACCGTTTTCCCGCAATGCAAAAAGCATATCATCCGCCTTAATATTGATCCCCATACCAGTAATAAAAAGGATCACACCGATAATAAACTGGGGGCTGTAGAGCCAAGCCAGAGGATAAGGGTGGTGGAGGCTGAACAGCCATTCGGCGTTGATCCAGGCATTGACGCCGTTAAATCCAATCGCAAACAGAATGATACTGACCGGCATTTTCTTCCCCGTAATATGGGCCCGTGCCGGCCAAACCCAACTGCGGTGTATGTAATGCGTCATCCAGAGAATGTAAAAAATAATCCCCAGCGGATCAGCCAGATTCCAGCCTGAAGCGCCGATACCGAAAAAGACCGTCATGACAACAATGCAGGGGGATTCCATTAGAATCCAGCCCAGCCGCGCCGGGATTCTGGGGCCCCAGCCGGGGCGTTCATGGCGGCCGTAGGGCGCCCGGACGAACATCAGCAGGATAAACGTCCCGGCCGCAATTCCCAGCCAAATCCAAATCGTTAATTCATACTGCCACTGATCAATCAGCATGCTTTACACCTTCCCCTGCCCAACATCCATGGCCCATTCTCCATCATCCATCTTACCGTGTCTATGACTGTTGCTTCAAGCGGCCGTGATGAATGTCCAAGTTCTTTCCGTGCCAGTGTACCGGGAATATCTTTGCACTGGACCGCCAGGGCATGGAGGCTGCCGCGGCTGAAAGAGGGGCGCTGATTGGTAAATTTCGCTTTAATAAATGCAAAGGGCAGGGCCGCATAAGCAGCCCAAAAGGGGAGTGTCATGATAGAAGTTTTTATGCCCGAATAATCAGATATAATATTTGAAATATGTTGAAACGATGCCCACTCGCCCGGTACAATATAATGCTTTCCCATAACGCCTCGATCGACACAATTGATTGCCGTATCGCAAACATCCCGTACGTCCACCCAATTGAATCCCGCGTTGATTGTTAAAAGCATGTTTTGTTGTGAAATATCACAGATAACCTGCCCCATTCGGCTCGGTTTGAAATCATGCGGGCCGATGATACCGGTGGGATGCAGCATGCTGGCGTTGAGTCCCCGCTCACAAGCGTCTAAAACGATTCTTTGGGCGGCGGCTTTGGTACGGTCGTAAGGGGCGGCGCTTGGATTTATAACAAGGGGGCGGTCTTCCGTGAGTGGTTCTTTTGTGGGTCGCTGCTGAAAGGCGTGGATACTGGAAAAATGAATAAATCGGGACACTTGAACCTCCAACGCGGCACGGCACATGGCTTCTGTTCCGCCCACGTTGATTTTTTCCATGCGCGGAATATCAACATTCTCCACTGCAACATATGCCGCTGAATGGAAGACCACATCGCAGCCGGCCATCTTCCCGGCTAAGCCAGTGGAATCGGTAATATCACACCGGACGCGCTCAATATCCAAGCCATCCAAGGCGCGGGTATCTTGGTGTATGAGGCAGCGTACCTGCCACCCGTATTCTAATAATTGCCGGACCAGATTTCCACCAACATGGCCGGCCCCGCCTGTTATAAATGCTTTTTTCATGGTGTTTAACCGTCATCAGGAAGCGGCCTAATGTATGGTGTATGTGTAACCAGCGGCCTGAATTGGTTCCGTAATTTTATTCCCGATCGGGTCCATTTTCAAGCGCAGAAACGGATAAAATAAAAATGTAAAAAGAAGTTGTTTGACAATAAATATATGGGTTAACATCCCGTGAGAACTTACTTAAGGCCTTTCGTGAGAAAGGCTCTTTTAAAAATAATCATCTTGGAGGGCATTTACATGCGCAAAGCATTTGCATTGGGCATCGCTACGCTCCTTTTACCCGGATTGCTCCTCGCGCAATTCAAGGTTTCAGGTACCGTAACCGATGCCAACACCGGCGACAAGCTGGTAGGTGCAAACGTGATTGTTGAGGGGACCGAATCCGGTACTTCTACCGATGTGGATGGGAATTATTCCCTGACCGTCCCCGCTGGTTTGAGCTCTGCCAAAGTTACCGCACGTTATATTGGCTATAAACAAGCTACTGTAACGGTAACAGCTTCTGGAACTCAAGACTTTTCCTTAAAGGAAGACGTTTTGAAAATGGATGCAGTTATGGTAACAGGTGTGGCAGGTGAACTCACCAAAACAAAAACACCGTTTGCTATCGATAAAATCGACTCTGATGTGTTGGAACTGGCGCCATCGACAACCGTCGAATCTATGATTCGCGGTAAGTCGGCAGGTGTAAAAGTTGTTAAAGCTTCAGGAGAACCGGGATACGGTGCTTCTGTCCAGCTACGCGGTGCAACCAGTATCAATGCCAGCGGTCGCTCACAAGCTCCGTTGTATATTGTTGACGGGATCATTATTGACCCATCTGTTTCAGGCAGTCCCATGGGGGATATCAGTCCTGATGACGTCCAAAGCATTGAAATCATCAAAGGCGCCTCCGGCGCTTCTGAATACGGTGCCCGGGCAGCCAATGGTGTGATTGCAATCACCACCAAACGCGGTTCGGAAATTGGTTTAGGTCAAACCCGTTTCAACTACAAAATGGAACAAGGGTATAACCAGCTGCATGGTTCCATTGCAACTAACGGATCACATTTCTACAAAACAGACCCGGCGACTGGGTACTTCATTGATTCCGATTCAGGTGAACCTTACGATCCCCGTGATGACACCAAAAACCCGGAACCATTAAGTTACTCTGACAGCAGCTGGGCCCAAGGATACTACTTTGCCGATCAAAACTACAAATTTGTAGCTACGGGTAAGGTAGGCGATGGCGCGCCGGCGCTACTGCCGGATAATAATGGTCGTCCCGGGTTCAACCATGTGGACCGCTTCTACTCTGACGGTAATTTCACCAAGCACAACTTCTCCATGAGTCGGAATGCTGAAAACTTTAATGTGTTTGTCAGTTTATCCAACCAGTCAGAAGATGGTGTCTTCGGCAATTTCATCGATGGGTTCAACCGGAACACATTCCGTCTAAACACAGACGTAAAACTGCCTTACGGCATTAAACTGGGTTTTAGCTCCTTATTGTCAAAATCATTCAAAGAAGAAGCCAATACATCGGCCTTCTTTGATTTGACTTTCTTCCCCTGGGACGTGGATATCCTTGCCAAGCATAAAGAGGGACCGCTGAAAGGTGAATACTTTATTCAGCCTGATCCCCGGAATGCTGAGGAAGCCAACCCCGTTTACCAGATTGCGATGAATGAAAGGCTCAGCACCCGTGACCGTGCTCTGTTGGGGACCAATTTCAACTGGTCCATCACGCCGCAGTTAAAAGCGGTTGGTTCTTTGAGCTATGATCGGTCCGGGCGTCTTTGGAAAAATTATTATCCCAAAGGCTATCAAACGGTTATACCGAGTCCGAACTATAATGATGGTAACCTGAACAAATCTAACTCCAACGAACAGTCCATAAACGGTGATGTGGGTATGACCTATGCTTCTCAAATGGGCGACCTGGACTTGATTGCCCGGGGCCGTTACAACTACGAATCATACGCTTATACGTTTCGTGGTGGAAGCGCCTGGAACCTGGCCGTGGGTGATGTGCCCCAGTTGGGAACCGGTGCGGATAAATCAGTTAGTTCTTCTAACCAGCGCGTGAATTCTGATGGTTTCTCTTTTGGTGCACAGGCTGATTTCAAAGACCGCTACATTCTTGACCTTACTTTCCGTATGGACCGCAGTTCTCTGTTTGGTCCCGGCAACCGGGAGAACAACTACTATAAGCTTAGTGGTGCTTACCGTTTGAGTGAGGAAGGTTTCTGGGGCGGCCTCCGTGGTATTTTCCCGGAATTCAAGTTGCGTTTCAGTCAAGGTACAGCCGGTGTGCGTCCTGCTTTTGGACACCAGTATGAAACCTGGTCTGTGGCCGGCGGTAACATTTCCAAGGGTTCCCTTGGTAATGAGAAGCTGAAACCTCAGACAACCACTGAATCGGAATTTGGTTTGGATTTCAGCCTTATGGATCGTATCTCTGTTGAATTCACACAATCCAACACGATCAATAAAGATCAGCTCCTTCCGGTTCCTTTGGCCGGTTTTTACGGCTACAGCTCCCAGTGGCAAAATGCCGGTACGCTTGAAGCCAGTGCCACAGAATTATCTGTGAATGCTTCAGTGCTGAATACACGTGATATGTCTTTTTCTGTTGGTTTCAACTATGATAACTATGATCAGACAATCACTGAATTCGATCGGCCATCCTATCTGTATAGCAGCGGTGGGCCTAAAATCTTCTACATGAAAAAAGGCGCCCAATACGCCTCTTTCTGGGGGACAAAATGGGCTTCTGAAACCATCCATCTTCCTAAAGATGACCAAGCGAAGGCCAGCCAATTCCAAGTCAATGACGACGGATACCTGGTTTGGGTTGGTGACGGAAATACCTATAAAGACGGTATTGCCAAAACATTGTGGGGTAAAACCAGCTCAGATTTGAGCCAAACCTACAATTGGGGCCGTCCGATCCAGTATGTGGATGCTGATGGTGAATCCATTCACCAAATTGGTACTTCTGTACCGGATTTTGGTTATTCGTTCAACGGCAATTTGCGTGTCAAGGGCTTAACAGTTTATGCCCTGTTTGACGGACAAAGCGGCGGTAACATCTATAACCATACCCGTCAATGGGGTGCCCGCGAAGCGGCCACCGGCGACGTGGATCAATATGGTAAAGAAGAAGGATTGAAAAAACCGACAATCTACTACCGCGACCTCTATCATGTGAACGCACCGAACGACTTCTACGTTGAAGGTGCTACTTACCTGAAACTGCGCGAACTGGCGGTCAAATTCAATGTGGCCAGCGTTGTTGACCTGCGCGGAATAGGTATCAATGGTCTGAATTTCGGTATCGTTGGCCGTAACCTCCTGACGTGGACGGATTACTCCGGCTATGATCCTGAAGTGGGTCGTAGCGGCGGTCAGCTCGGTTCTGCTGTGAATGCCCGTGTGGATTCATACAGATACCCGAACTACCGGACTTTCTCGTTCACAATGGATATCGATTTTTAAGGGAAGGAGAGCATAAAAATGACTATCATAAAGAAAATGACAAGTCTTGCGCTGGTTGCTGTCTTAGCCATGACCGGCTGTGCCGATCTCGATGTAGGCAACACCAATGCGCCTGACCAATCACGTGCTCTTGCGAAACCTGAAGATGTTGAATCATTGATCAAGAGTACATTTTTAACCTGGTGGCAGGGTGTACACACCACAGGGGGTTCTTTCAACCCCGGTGTGATGGCAGATGCCCACACCTGCTCCTGGGGTAACTACGGTATGCGTGAGTTATCATCTGAACCACGCGCAGCCGTTAAAAACAGCCCGGCATGGCGTTACGCCTATGCCCTGGAACAGCCCTGGTACCGTTGGTACGGTGCGATTTCCGCTGCTAAGGATGGTATATCCTCAATTGAGGCAGGCCACAAAGAGGGGAAAGTTCCTTTCTTGGCCACGGCTGAGGCGGATACCCGCGCGCAGATCTTCGCCAACTTTATCATGGGTATTTCCAATGGTATGGTGGCGATCTACTATGACCAAGGGTTCTATGTTGATGCCAAAACCGATTTCAGTCAAGAAATCTCACTGGTCAAATATGATGAATTGATGACCAGCGCCGTAGGCCTTCTGGACCAGGTCATTACCGATTGTAATGCGAACGCAGCTGTTCCAATTCCCGAAGGCTGGTTACAGATCTCCGGTTTAACACTGGGTGATCTCGGTAAAATTACGCACAGTTTCATTGCGCGTTTTAAAGCCGGTGTCGGCCGAACACAACAGGAACGCGATACTGCTGACTGGACTTCCATCAAAAGCCACGCTTCCATGGGCGCGCCTTTAGCGCCTGTAGGGGATGCTGAATACTGGTGGTCCCGTACCCAGTACTATACCGGTGTTTCCAGAAGCTGGGGACGTGCCGATTATAAAATGATTGGCCCCGCTGATAAATCCACGGGATATGCCAACTGGCTCGGTGATGGAAGCGATGCGACCGTTGCCGGTCGTAAAGCGTACACCATGGATGTAGACGATGCACGGATTACCGGTACTTTGGATGCTGACGGGAAACAAACCCAGGGCCTGTATATGGTCAATGAATACCGTACCCGTTACATTGCGTCTCGTGGAACCTATCATCAAACCTACTATGCCTTGAATAAAACACGCACCTATGCGAAGGAACAAGGACTCAAAGGCCCCATGCATGATATTACCCAGGCGGAGTTGGATCTGCTCCAGGCAGAAGCAGCCCTCCGGGCCAATGATGCAGCAACCGCTGCAACATTGATTAACAATACGCGTGTTGGTAATGGCGCTTTAGCAGCAGCCGCTGCCAGCGATGGTGTCGGTTCTGTTACCGATGCACCCAGTGCATTGGACGGCGGTTCCTTATGGGCCAAGTATAAGTATGAGAAGATTCTGGAAGATATCTTCTACCATCCTTATACCGCTTACGCCAGCCGTCGCGGTTGGGGTGATTTGGTAAAAGGAACGCCAACCATGCTGCCCATCCCCGGTAAGGAACTTGAAATCCTGCTGATGGAAAACTACACCTTTGGTGGAAAAGATAACATTGGTAAACCGGGAACAGCCGGAAAGGTTCGCGAGAATGGACATAGGTCTCGCGGATTTAACATTGAATGGGAAAAAGTGACCCCGCTGAATGAAGCGGATTTACACTAAACCCCAGTTCTAAATTGGTTAAAAAGGCCTGTCTCGAATCATCGGGATGGGCCTTTTTTATTAAATTTTTGGACATGATTATGCTGAAAAAAATAAACATCATTTTATTCCTGTTTACTTTATTCTGGCTCGGTTGCAGCGGTGCGCCATCCGGCACCGTTAGGGAACACCGCGTTACAGTTGGAACAGCTACCCTCGATGACTTTATAGGAATCTCAAATAAAATATTAAATCGTCAGCGCTTCGTGATTGATCGCACTGAAGATCGGGGCATGGGTGCTGTGATTGAATGTAAGTATGAGTATCCTGCTGTGTCTAACGAGGAAGCTTTGGAGGGTATCCAGGAAATCAGGTATCAACTATTCCTTGAAGCCAGGGCAAAAGGCAGCGGTGGTGGAATGTACTCTGTCCGGGCGATTGTTCGATCTTACGGACGTTTCAGCGGCAGTGAAGAATGGGTGGATATACCTGCCAATGATGACACCAAACGCCGCATTAAACTTTTGGCAAATGAATTAAAAACAGAATTCGAAAGTAGAATTCGGGCCTTTTAATTCAACGTTAGAAAATAAAGTTAAAAAGCCCCTCTGTTTTTGCAGAAGGGCTTTTTATTACTCCGGCATTGGTTAGTAGTATGAACGTAAGAAGAAAATATTATTGCATTAGTTTTGATCGTAAATAGAATTGGGATTAATGATGATAGAGCCTAAACCGATAGTCTCCCCATATTTAAAGACCCCTCTTCAATTCTCCCCTTGTACGTTGATAATGGTTGTTCATAGAGATTTAATGAATTAAGA
>CAYFJU010000040.1:0-27597 GCA_964343505.1 uncultured bacterium | reverse complement strand
TGTCAACTTCAAAGCGCACGAAGTGTCAACACATCTCGCAAACAGAACAGTTTAACCCAACCACTTATCCCTTTCGCCTTTTTCCTTAATTATTGCATCTCTGCCATTGTATCGTATGAATTAACCGAGGTAAATTTGCCGTTATGACAGAGTTTAAACTCAATTCAGACTTCAAGCCCCAAGGAGATCAGCCCCAAGCAATTGAAGGATTGGTACAAGGTTTGATCAACCATGATAAGCACCAAGTCCTTTTGGGAATTACGGGCTCCGGGAAGACATTTACCATGGCCAATGTGATTCAAAAGGTGCAACGCCCAACCTTGATTATTTCCCACAACAAGACCTTGGCGGCCCAGTTGTACGGGGAGTTTAAACAGCTCTTCCCCGATAATGCGGTAGAATACTTCATCAGCTATTATGACTATTATCAACCGGAAGCCTACCTGCCGGTAACGGATACATTTATCGAAAAAGATATGTCCGTCAATGAAGAAATTGACATACTGCGGTTGAAGGCAACCAGTTCTTTGCTTGAGCGCAAGGATGTGATTGTCGTCAGTTCCGTTTCCTGTATTTATGGTATTGGTTCACCTGAGGAGTATAAAAACAAGGTCATCCGCCTGAAGCGGGGTACTGAATTGAAGCGAAAACAATTTTTGAAAAACCTGGTTAATATCCATTATCTCAGGAATGATACGGTTTTTGAGCGCAGTACTTTTCGTGTCCGCGGTGATGTGATCGAGATTTATCTCGCCTATGAAGATGTGGGCATTCGGGTTGAACTATTTGGCAATGAAATTGATCAGATCACACGATTCAATCCATTGACGGGTGAAATATTGAAAGAAATGGATTCTGAATTTATTTATCCCGGGAAGCACTTCGTCACGGACCAAGAAACCATTAACCGCATCACCGGTGACATTCGCCTGGAAATGATCCATCGTTTAGAAGAATTACGATCCTATGATAAACTTTTGGAAGCCCAGCGGTTAGAGCAGCGCACCAACTTCGACCTGGAAATGATGATGGAAGTGGGATACTGTTCGGGGATTGAAAATTATTCCCGCTATTTCTCCGGACGGAAGCCCGGGGAGCGTCCTTATACTTTGATTGATTTTTTCCCTGATAATTTTATGACAATCATTGATGAATCCCACGTGACACTGCCCCAGATCCAGGCTATGTATAATGGTGACCGGGCCCGAAAGGAAGTATTGGTCGAGCATGGATTCCGATTACCCAGTGCCATGGATAACCGTCCGATGAAAATTGAAGAATTTCACGCCAAACAAAACCAAGTGGTTTATGTGTCCGCCACTCCGGCTGATCGTGAGCTGGAAATGGCCAATGGCATCGTTGTTGAACAGGTTATTCGTCCCACGGGATTGTTAGACCCACTGGTAGAAGTTCGAAAAAGCCATGGCCAAATTGATGATCTCATCGGTGAGATTCGGTCACGGGTTGAGCGAAATGAACGTACCCTGGTGACAACCTTGACTAAGCGAATGGCAGAAGATTTAAGCGAATACCTGCGCGGGGTGAATTTACGGGTTCGTTATCTCCACAGTGATATTAATACACTGGAGCGTGTCCAAATCCTGCGGGACCTTCGATTGGGTCAATTTGATGTGTTGGTGGGCATAAACCTGTTACGGGAAGGGTTGGATTTGCCGGAGGTATCCCTGGTAGCCGTGATTGATGCGGACAAGCAAGGATTCCTGCGTTCCCGGAGTGCTTTGATGCAGGTGGCCGGCCGGGCTGCCCGCCATGTCAATGGACAGGTTCTTTTGTACGGCGATCGCATTTCGGACGCCATGGATTACTTAATAAAAGAATCGAGTCGCCGAAGGAAAATTCAGGAAAAATATAATAAAGAACACGGTGTGAAACCGAAGACGGTATATAAATCAACTGATGATATTTTGGGATCAACTTCTGTGGCTGATTCAATACATGAACAAGAACCGGAACCTTATAAAAGTAGAAGAGGTGATGATTTTAGTCAAATGGATAAAAAATTGGCAATTGATATGATGCGCCAGGAAATGTTTGAAGCCGCGGAAAATTTAGACTTTGAACGGGCCGCGCGGTTACGGGATGAAATCACCAAAATGGAAAAAGAATTAGCGAAAGCATTTTAAGATTGGGTCCGCGAAAGACCCGAAAGGACGCGAAAAAAATGAATAACCATTTAGTGTGTTTCGCGTGTTTTGTGGGCAAATAGGATTGCTATGAATATTGATCGAATTCAAAGAGCATCAGGGATTGTTGGACGGTCCGATGCCATCCAGCAAGTATTGGAGATGGTGGTGCAAGTGGCGCCTGTTAATATTTCTGTCCTCATCACCGGTGAATCGGGTACGGGAAAAGAAATGGTAGCTAAAGCGCTCCATCAAAACAGTAAACGGGCCCATGAGCAATTGGTTACGGTGAATTGCGGTGCTATCCCGGAAGGTATCATTGAAAGCGAATTGTTCGGCCATACAAAAGGCGCCTACACCGATGCCCGCGATTACCGCAAAGGCTA
The DNA here is from genome assembly GCA_964343505.1 of uncultured bacterium. Lineage (GTDB taxonomy): Bacteria > Fidelibacterota > Marinisomatia > Marinisomatales > TCS55 > TCS55. The sequence continues at coordinate 25,067 of CAYFJU010000040.1, read as the reverse complement.
TTTTGAAACGGCCAATAAAGGCACCATTTTCCTTGATGAAATCGGTGAGACACCCCTGGAAACACAGGTGAAATTGCTCCGTGTTCTGGAAAGCGGCGAATTCATGCCGGTGGGAGCTTCCAAAACCAAACGAACAGATGTGCGCGTTGTTGCAGCGACCAATAAAGATTTGGCTGAATTGGTAGAAAAGGGTCAATTCCGTCAGGATTTGTATTACCGATTAAAAACAGTAACGATTAATGTCCCGGCACTGCGCCATCGCGTTGAGGATATCAGTTTATTGGTTGAGCGCTTTGCTTTGGAATTCACGCGCTCGAATGATATGGTTTATCGAGGTTTTATGCCCGAGGCTATCCGGGCCATGAAAAATCACCCCTGGAAGGGAAATGTGCGTGAATTAAAGAATTTTGTGGAGAGTATGATCGTCCTTGAAAAAGGAGAGCGTATTACGGTCCAGATGGCGGAACGTCAATTGGGAAGTGACAACACCGGCGCAGCTCCTAATCCAGCCTTACCAATGCTCATGCAGCAGCCACCGGAGGCCGCTGAACGGGAATTGATTCTGCGACAATTATTTTTGCTGCGGCAGGATGTGGAATTCTTAAAACAAATCGCGACCCAAGGAACGCCAGTCCAGGATCGCATGGGCATCCCCATGATTCCTCAAGAAAGTGGCGCAATCACCCCCAGCCTCCATATTGATGAAGAGTCGGAATTCTTTATCAAAAATAGTTCTATCGGCGACATGAGTATCGAAGATTTGGAACGTGAAGCGATTGAGCGAACCTTAAAGTTCTTCAATAATAACCGCCGTGCTTCTGCCAAGTCATTAGGCATGAGTGAACGAACATTGTACCGAAAAATCGACCATTACGGATTGGAAAGAAAGATAAAGAATTAATTGCCCACGAAAGGAACAAAAATAGAATGGAAAAAATAATATATAAAGAAGAAAGCTATAGAATAATGGGAGCCTGTTTCGAGGTTTATAAAACCATGGGTTGCGGCTTTTTAGAAGATGTATATCAGGAATGCCTTGCTTTCGAATTGAAAAGCCAAGGAATCCCATTTGTTGAAAAACAGAAATTACAACTTCATTACAAAGGGAATAAACTTCGTAAACATTATGAACCGGATTTTATCTGCTTTGATAAGATCATTCTTGAGATAAAAGCTGTTTCAACATTAGTTGACGAACACCGCGCCCAAGTTTTGAATTATTTGAATGCGACAGGGTTTGAATTGGGGATGCTCGTTAACTTTGGCCATTATCCAAAAATAGAACATGAAAGATTTATTTTATCAGAATATGAAAAGAAATAATTTCCCGCGAAAGACACGAAAGACACTAAAAATTGAAAAAATATATAATTAAAACCATGACCATCTTTCGCGTCTTTTTGGGTGTTTCGTTGGCCTTATTCACCGGGTGTATGTTTTACTCTATGGCGGGGAGTATTCCTGCCCATATTAATTCAATCGCTATTCCGATTGTTGAGAACCAAACAGCAGAATTCGGAATGAGTGAATCTGTTACGGAAAACCTGCTTACAAAATTTAACGAAGAAAACATACTCCGCCTCACTGATGAAGATCAAGCGACATCGATACTGCGGGGCACTATCACGCGTGTGACTGATGCACCCTATACCTTTACCAAAGAAGAAGCAGTAACGGAATATCGGTTTACCGTCCATATGGATGTGGAATGGTATGACGTCAGGGAGGATAAGGTACTGATGAAAAAGAATTTTTCCGGCTGGGGTGCCTATGGTTTATCCGGTGATATCAGTACAGACGGTATTGACAATGACGGCGATGGTCTCATCGACGGCGACGACAATGACGAGTTTGGCGACCCTCGGGAGTTTGCCACATCCGTGGCCGTTATAAAAATTGCGGAAGATGTTTTGAACGAGATTATGACATCGTGGTAATTTCTTGACTTAATTAAATCAAAATGTGAGTGCAATGATAACAACAATTAATCAATTAAAAGATTTTGAAGGGCAGGAAGTGACCCTGAATGGGTGGGTGTACAATACCCGTTCGATTGGAAAAATATGGTTTTTAATTCTACGGGACGGCACAGGATTGGTGCAGTGTGTGGTCGTCAAAGCGGAAACGGATGAGGCCGTTTTTAACCTCGAAAGTGAATTAACTCAGGAATCATCTGTAACGGTAACCGGCACAGTCCGTGCAGAGCCCCGTTCTATCGGTGGATTTGAATTGGGAGTTACGAATATTAAAGTTCACCAAATCGCCGAAGAATACCCTATTTCTCATAAAGAACATGGTACTGACTTTTTGATGAACAACCGTCACTTGTGGTTGCGATCTAAAAACCAGAACGCCATCCTGCGGGTCCGCCACCAAGTGGTGAAGGCCACCCGTGACTTTTTTGATGATAACGGTTTTACCCTCATGGATTCCCCAATCCTGACCGGCAACTCGGTTGAGGGAACCAGCACCTTGTTCGAATTGGATTATTTTGACCGCTCCGCCTACCTGACCCAGAGCGGACAACTTTATGGCGAAGCCAGCGCCATGGCCTTTGGGAAGATTTATGTCTTCGGCCCCACATTCCGCGCCGAGAAATCCAAGACGCGCCGGCACTTGACAGAATTCTGGATGATTGAACCGGAAATAGCCTATTGCGATCTAAATGAAAATATGGACTGGGCAGAAAAGTATGTGAGCTACGTGGTACAATGGTGTCTGGAACATTGCCAAGAGGAATTGAAAATCCTGGAGCGGGATACGGCCAGCTTGGAAAAAGTCGTGCCGCCCTTTCCACGGATCACCTATGATGAAGCGGCCAAGATCCTTGAAGAAAATGGGGCGAACTTTACATATGGTTCCGATTTTGGCGGCACGGATGAAACCATTATTTCTGAACAGTTTGACCGACCGGTGATGATCCATCGTTGGCCGGCGGAGATCAAGGCCTTTTATATGAAACGTGCTCCGGAAAATGGCAACCTGGCCCTTGGTGTGGACATGATTGCTCCTGAGGGCTATGGTGAAATTATTGGCGGCGGACAGCGCGAGGATGATCATGATATCCTCTTAAGTCGAATCAATGAGCATAATCTGCCTGTTGAGCCTTTTCAGTGGTACCTGGATTTGCGTAAATATGGTTCTGTTCCCCATTCCGGTTTTGGCCTGGGACTTGAACGGACAGTGGGTTGGATCTGCGGAACTAAACATATTCGTGAAGCGATCCCTTATCCTCGCACGATGTATCGAATCGAACCTTAATGAATTATACAGCCAGGATATCGGTTTTCGGGGGGCGGGATATTGATGAACAAACCTACACCGATGCGGTAGAGATTGGCCGTTTACTGGCGGTGGAAAATTATCTCATTTACTGCGGCGGTGGTGAAGGTGTCATGGAAGCTGTTGCAAAAGGCGTCAAAGCGGGACGTGGTACGATAGTCGGTATCCTAAAGGGGACCGATAAAGCTGAGGCCAATGGATATATTGATATCCCCGTTTCCACCGGGATCGGTATCGGACGAAATGTAATTTTAGCCTATAATTGTGATGTAGCTGTGGCCATCTCCGGAAAGTACGGTACATTGAGTGAGATAGCTTATGCGATCCAATTGGAAAAACCGGTGGTTGGATACGGTACTTGGGATATAGAAGGTGTCCAACAAGCAACCAGTACCGAAGACGTTATAAGAAAAGTAAAAGAATCCTTAAATGGAAAATAATTGTACAGTAGAGTTGACTGTTTCAGGGAAAGTTCAGGGCGTGAATTTCCGCTGGTTTACGGTGCTGGCCGGGCGGGATTTAAGCTTAACCGGTTATGCTAAAAACCGCTCAAATGGTACGGTTGAAGTCATCGCCGAAGGAAATAGGACAAACATCGAAAAATTAATTGAAAAAGTAAAACAAGGCCCTGCCTTGTCCCGGGTGGATGAAGTAGAAATCACATGGCTTGAAAATTCCGACCAATTTGAGAATTTTGAGATTCAATATTAAATGAAAATCGCCCTTTGTCAGATCAATCCTACCGTTGGCGCAATTGACCAAAATCACGACCGCATTTTGCATTGGTACCAAAAAGCGATTGATGCCGGTGCCGACCTAGTGGTTTTTCCGGAATTGGTCATTATTGGCTACCCACCGCAGGATTTACTCCAGCGCGATTCATTTATAAAAAAAGCAAAGAGTGCACTTCTTTCTTTAGCGCAAAATTCAACCATTCCAATGATTCTCGGGAATTCCTTGAAAGAAGGGATCCGTTTGTATAATTGCGCTTTTATTTGTTCAAATGGTGAACTGGTTGGGCATTATAAAAAAATGTTGCTGCCCACTTATGACGTATTTGATGAAGACCGTTATTTTACCAGCGGAGATTCACCGGAAATCCTGGAAATTGAGGTTGGTGGAAAATTGCGAAAAATTGGATTCCAGATTTGTGAAGACTTATGGGATAAGGATTATGCTTGCAACTTAGCAAAATTATTGAAAGAAAAGGGCGCTGAATTCATTATCAATATTTCCGCGTCACCTTATCGTTCAGGCAGGCTGGCAGACCGTCGCAAATTGATTGAAGCGAAAGTATCGGAAACAGGCGTCCCCTTTTTATATTGCAATCTGGTGGGAGCCCAGGACGAGTTAATCTTTGACGGCCAGTCTTTAGCATATGATGGTGAAGGAAATTTAATCGGACAAGGTCGCGACTTCGAAGAAGATTTGATCCTCATTGATTTGGCCTTTCCACAATCGGTCGAACTCAAAACTGGAGTGCGGGAAGAAAAGATATACCGGGCGCTGGTGTTGGGTGTCCAGGATTATTTTCGTAAAACAGGGCACAAAGAAGCCATTCTTGGTTTGAGCGGTGGGATTGACTCCAGCCTGACCGCTTGCATCGCCGTAGACGCCTTAGGCGCTGAAAATGTACATGGCGTTTCCATGCCTTCGCAGTACTCCAGTGGTCACAGTAAAGATGACGCTAAATTCCTGGCTGAAAATCTGGAAATTGATTACCGCAGTATCCCCATCGAATCAATCGTCGGAGAATTTGGTGAATCCCTGGCAGATAGTTTTAAGGGAACAGAACCCAGTGTAGCAGAAGAAAATATCCAGGCACGGGTGCGGGGTAGTCTGCTGATGGCTCTTTCCAACAAGTTTAATTGGCTCGTGTTATCGACTGGAAACAAGACCGAATTGGCTATGGGATATTGCACACTTTACGGCGATATGAATGGTGGACTGGCCGTCATATCCGACTTATCTAAAACGGATGTTTATTGCTTGTCGAGGTTTGTGAATGAAAAAGCGGGTTTTGATCGCATTCCAATCAATTCCATCGAAAAGCCGCCCTCTGCTGAACTCCGTCCTGATCAGGTGGATCCATTTGATTATGATGTGGTGAGTCCGTTAGTCACCGCGCTGGTCGAAAATGGAAAATCACCATCGGAATTAATTGCCGAGGGAGCCGATGAGGCGTTGGTAATAGATATTTCCCGACGGATTCGCCTCAATGAATATAAAAGACGTCAGGCAGCGCCCGGTTTGCGCGTAACTTCTAAAGCTTTCGGGATTGGCCGACGGGTGCCCATCGTAAATCAATTTGATGAATTAAAATCATGATACGGTATATATCCATCTTTCTTTTCATCATCGGCAGTCTTACTGCCCAAAAACGCACCCCGGCAACCTATTGGGAGTCCCTGGAAATAAAAGAAAAAGTGGCTTTTATTAACGGTGCTTACGCCGCCGGCGCCAAGCTTAAATATCACCACAAGCAGGAAGTGAAAAAGCAGTATAACCAGGATCCCAGCTGGGTTGAGCCTTATTACATTGAGCGGTTTTATGAAATCGTGGATGAACACCGGTCCAAAAAGGCGGGGTACCAGGTAAACCTCGTGGCAGAAGCCATGGATGCCTTCTACTCCAATTATGACAATACGGCCATCCCCTTATTGGAGGCCCTACGCATCGTGTCATTGGCCCAGGATGATAATACAGAAAAAGCTGATCTATATCTTTTAAAAGCACAAAAACGCTATAAGCCTTAAAAAAGTGGGACAAGCATCCCTGCTTGTCCGCCGCAATTTAAATCTGAATGATTGCTGGCGGGCTTGTCCGCCTTTGGTGTGGCTCATCGTGGATAACCAAGATGGTTGTCCTACAGGTTCGTCCGCCGTAAAATGATTCGCTTATGCTTATCATTTTAATCCGCTAAAAGAAGATAATATATGCATTGAATATATGCATGAATAATGCATAGTATATCCTATGCGAACGACATTAGATTTAAACGAATCCTTAATCAAGGAAGCCCTGCGGATCACAGGATTAAAAACAAAAAAGGCTGTGATTGAAGAAGGATTAAAAGAATTGATATCCTCAAAAAATATTAAATCTTTTGAAGAATCATTCGGTGCAATTAAAAATTTTTCCTTATCAACCGGAGAAGTGCGAAAATGGCGCGAACAGGAGGAGTCCATTATAGAGCCCGGATCGGTGAATGAACCACCTGTTTCTTGATACTTCCTTCCTGATTGAATATTTAAAAGGAGCTGAACTTTCGAATTTGGAGGCAGTCCTGTCCAGCGTAAAACAAAAAACAGTGTATTATAATGGTGTTGTTTTGACAGAATTATTGTCAGGAGTTCGGTCCAAAAGAGAAGAAAAGAAAATTGAAAATATGCTCTTGGGCTTAACCTATTTGCCCATCAAATATCCTGATTTTAAACGGGCCGGTAATATTAGAAATTCATTATTTAAAAAATGGTTCTCAATTAGTAGCTCCGATGCCCTCATTGCCTCTCATGCCAAAGCATACAATTTTACACTTGTCACCCTTGATTCGTTTTTTATCAAGGGCGGGGAATTGATTGGTTTCCCTGTGGAAATACCCACAATTTCTCAATAATCGTGATTGATTTACCAAATCCAATTATGGATTACACTGACTATGTCAGTGTAGAATTGACACCATGCCTACATTTCATTACCTGCCTGCGCTGTAGCTTCGGCAGACAGGCAGTCAATTCAATCCAAATATGATGGATAAGTATAAAACTTACATTCATAACCCGCCTCATTTGTTCATAGACAATGCTAAATATTTTGTTACAGCCTCCACATTAGGTAAACATCCCTACCTTAAAACGGATGAGGAAAATGGGCGGCCCTGGATTACCTTATGAGATCATTGCACGCTTTTCAGTGGGAATTAGAAGATTGGGTGATTTTTGATAATCATATTCATATGATGATCAATGCGCCGCAAAAAGCTGAAACATTATCAAACGTAATGAATAATTTTCATCGGTTCACAGAGATTTGGCTTTCAAAGCATGGCATTAAAAAAATTGGCCAAAAATATTTCCACAATTATTGGGATACCTGCATCACTTACGAAAACTCATATTTTGCGCGACTCAATTATATTTGGATGAATCCGGTTAAACATGGTTATGTAGATTCACCTGGAAAATGGAAATTTGGTAGTTTTTATTATCGGTTTCAGAAGGAAGCTGAAGAAATTCAAAACCTTTTTGAAAAATACCTAATTGATAAATTAAAGATCCGAGATGATTTCTAACTCATATGGAGTCTACCGACTATGTCGGTGGTGAATTGACATAGTCAATTCAATCCAAAATAATTATGAGCATTGACATAGTCAATGCAATCCAAGGTTGTTTATAGAACCAGCACCATCAATGACACTTCTTTCTTACCGCCTTCCGTTTTCTGTGTACCCACCTGTCGAAAACCATATTTTTTATGAAATATAATCGATCCTGCATTCATGGGACGAACATTCACTTCACAAGTGATTCGTGGCGCTTTACCTGCTGTGAATTCCTTTAGGTTATCATAAAATGTACGCCCAAATCCTTGGCCGATGTATTCAGGTGCGATGACGATTCGGTCCACATAAATGAATGAATCATATTTGGCTTCGAACCATTTATAATTCAAACTGTGATAATCCTTTCCGGGAGTGAGGGCGATCAGAAATCCAGCGATCTGGTTATCAACTCGTAATGTGCGAAAGTAGTCCGCTGTCGAAAGAAAATGTGACATTTCTCTTAGCGTGACGCTGCTCACGGCCGGAATGGCTCCCTTATTCAGATCCAGAATGGCGGGTAAGTCCTCTAAACTCGTTGGTGAGATAGTGAAATCCATACAGAAAATTAAGTCATTAAATGTCTGCTTTCTTTATTGATTATGAAAAGAAAGGTAAGTTAATTTCCTCAGCTTTTATTGAGCCGAAAAATTATGTTTAATCAGCTGGCAGACCGGTTCGACACGATTTTCCGAAACCTCCGTGGTTTGGGGAAGATCACCGATTCCAATATTCAGCAGACGTCACGAGAAATTCGCCGCGTCCTTTTAGAGGCGGATGTGAATTTCAAAGTGGCCAAAGCGTTTGTGAATCGGGTGAAAGATCGTGCCGAAGGGACAAAAGTTCTGAAATCGGTAAAACCGGGGGAACAATTCATCAAGATCATTCATGATGAATTGGTAATCCTCTTAGGGAAAGAAGCCAAGCCGCTTGAGCTCGGCTCGAAAAAACCGGCAGTCATCCTCATGGCTGGTCTGCAGGGCTCGGGTAAAACGACCACCTGTAGCAAGCTGGCCGCCATCCTGAAGAAACAAGGTAAATCAGTCCTGTTGACGGCGGCGGATGTTTACCGTCCGGCAGCGATTGAGCAGCTGATCCAGGTAGGCAAAACGGTGGATGTACCGGTTTTTGAGCAAGGTGCCGGAGATCCGGTAGTTATTTGTCAAAGTGCAGTAGAAGAAGCTACAGCTTCCAAAGCGGATGTAGTAATCCTCGATACGGCTGGCCGTCTTCACGTAGATGGTGAAATGATGACGGAAGTTCAGGACATCGCTGAAGCGGTGAATCCAGATGAAATTCTTTTTGTCGTGGATGGCATGACCGGACAGGATGCGGTAAATTCAGCCGATGCCTTCTCCGCCGCCTTGAAACTAACCGGGACCATTCTCACTAAGCTGGATGGGGATGCCCGTGGTGGTGCGGCAGTGAGTATCACGGAAGTGACCGGTGTACCGATTAAATTTATCGGTGTGTCGGAAAAACCCGATGGTCTTGAGGCTTTCGATCCAAAACGGATCGTAGATCGGATTTTGGGATTTGGAGATGTTGTATCCTTGGTTGAAAAAGCCCAGGAAGTGGTAACTGAGGATGAAGCAATTATGCTTCAGAAAAAACTCAAGAATGCCACTTTTGATCTGGAAGATTTCAAGGATCAACTCAAGCAGCTCAAGAATATGGGCCCCTTAAACCAGATCATGGGCATGATGCCGGGTATGAATCGGAAAATGATGAAGGGTTTAGATTTGGACGACAGGCAGCTGTCTTGGACGGAAGCAATTATCAGTTCCATGACGCCGGCTGAACGGAGAAACCCCACAATGATTGATGGCTCAAGACGATCAAGGATTGCGAAAGGATCCGGAAGATCGGTTCAGGAAGTAAACCAGCTTTTAAAACAATTTGCTCAAATGAAAAAAATGATGAAGAAAATGGGCAACATGAAACTGCCAAAAAATTTAAAACATCATATGATGGGATTAAACTAAGGAGAACGACGAATTGGCGACGAAAATTAGATTGAAACGTATTGGACGTCGAAACAGACCATTTTACCGCGTTGTAGTGATGGATTCACGCAACCGCCGTGATGGGGCAGCCATCGAGGAGTTGGGATGGTTCAACCCGATTGAAGCGGAAAAACCATTCAGCCTTAAAGAAGATCGCTTTATGCACTGGCTTAAGACCGGCGCACAGCCTTCTGAAGCGGCGCATGGTTTGATGAAACGCAGTGGTCTGGCGCACCGCTGGCATCTGACCCAACAGGGATTGGACGAAGCTGCGGTTGAAAAAGAAATGAAAAAATGGGCTTTGACTCGTGCAGAAACGCAAAAGAAACGTGCGGAAAAAGTAAGTAAAAAAACCCTGGATGCAGAAGTAAAACTGAAAGCAGAAGCGGAAGCAGCGAAGGAAATCGCCGCCGCTGCTACTGAGGAAGAAGTGGCCGTTGAAGAAGCTTCCGTGGAAAAACCAGTGGAAGTACCTGTCGAAGAACCGGCAGCTGAAGAAGCGCCCGTAGAAGAAACCGCGAAAGAAGTGGCAACTGAAGAAACAGCCGAAGAGGAGCCTAAAGAAGCGGTAGAGGAAGCCCCTGCTGAAGCATCAAAAAAGGAAGAAACCCCGGCAGAAGAAGGGGAAACTCCAGAAGAAGAAGCAACTGAAGAAGTTGCTGAAGAAGCGCCCGCTGAAGTGGAATCAAATGATTCTGAAGATGCAGACGAAAATGAAGCCGAAGACGAAAAGTCAGAGGAAGAATAACCTCCTTTGACTGAAGGGAGAATGGTTATGAAAGAGTTCATAGAATCCGTAGTCAAACAATTGGTTGATAAACCGGAGGAAGTTGAAGTGAAGACGGTTGAGTCTGAACAGAGTATCATTTATGAACTCACCGTTGGTGATGGAGATTATGGTAAAGTGATTGGAAAACGGGGACGAAATGTTTCTGCCATTCGCACCATACTATTCGCCATCAACGCCAAAGAGGGCGGTAAACGCGCCCGATTGGAAGTTATTGATACGAATGAAAAATAAGCTTTTTGCCATTGCAAAAATCACTCGCGCCGCCGGTTTGAAAGGCGAAGTGGGTGTCCGTCCTCTGGTCCGTCAGTTTGACGACTATGTGACGGCAAAATCGCTATTCATCGGTTTTGATGAAAACCTGGCCAGGGATGTGAAACTGGAAAAAGTCACCGGTGTGGAAAAGAAGCGCCGCTTTCTTTTTGACGGTATGAAAACCCGGGATGAAGCAGAATCTATGATCGGCCAATTGCTGTTTGCCTCTGTAACAGATGCGGATCCCATCAATATGATCTCACCGGATCTGATGGGGGCAACTGTCGTGGCTGACAATGGTGAAATCATCGGAGAATTGGTGGATATGATCAGTTTACCGGCCAACGATGTTTATGTGATTTCACGTGGCAAAAAGGAAATATTGATTCCGGTTGTTCCGGAAATTGTCCGTGCGGTGGATGTGCAGATGGGACTTGTGACCATCACCCCCATGGACGGCTTATTGGATTGAAGCACCAAATTGCCATCATAACACCGGTTCCTGACATGGTGGAAGCGGTGGTCCAGCATTCCATGCTGAGGCAGGCCGTTGAACGAGAGAAGGTAGAAACCCATATCGTCAACCTGCGGGAATTTGGTGAAGGTAATTATCGTCAGATTGACGATACACCATTCGGCGGTGGCGCCGGGATGGTGATGATGGCAGGGCCACTATTCAAGGCCATTGAAAATGCAATCGAATTAGTGGGCGGAGAAAATGGTTTGCGGATCATTTATCCCTCACCCCAGGGAAAAACCTGGTCCCACGATTTGGCTGTGGAGAACAGCACTGCACAAAAGCTCATTGTCATTTGCGGACATTATAAAGGAATTGATGAACGGGTCATTGAAAAGTATGTGACTCATAAATATTCCCTTGGTGATTTTGTGGTCACCAGCGGGGAAATCCCAGGGATGATCATGGTGGACAGCATTGTGAGGCTCATCCCCGGGGTGCTGAATAAAATGGATTCAGCCTTGAGCGATACTTTCGCGGCGGATCTGTTGGACGCGCCCCATTATACCCAACCGCGGGAAATAGACGGTATGGTCGTTCCGGAAGTGTTATTATCGGGCCACCATAAAAAAATTGAAAGCTGGCGCAATGCGCGCCGGGAAGAAAGGACGAAAAAAAATCGTCCTGATATTTGGCAGAAATATTTAGAATTAAATGAATCGGAGCAAAACGATGAATAAGATGAAACCGATCGTAGCAGGTCAATTGAAAACGAATGTACCGGACTTTGGTCCCGGTGATACGGTTGTCGTAGACGTCCGTGTGGTTGAAGGGGGTAAAGAGCGTGTGCAGAAATTCCAAGGGATCGTTCTGGGCCGTAAGGGCAGTGACATTTCTGAAACATTTACCGTTCGGAAAATCTCCGGCGGGATTGGTGTAGAGCGGATTTTCCCCGTTCATTCACCCATGGTAGCCAATATTGAAGTGAAACGCCGCGGTAAGGTCCGTCGTGCCAAACTCAATTATCTGCGGAAACTCACCGGATCCAAAGCGACGCGTATCGCTGAAAAACGGTAATTCAGTTTTTCCATTTTGTTATAAAGCCTCATTACCTTTGGTGGTGAGGCTTTTTTATTTATAATATTGCCTTATGAGAAAATATCTCTTTTGGTTTTCTTTTTCTATTTTATTGCTCTCCTGCAATAAAAATGGTTCTGATCCTGTAGAACCAATTCCCAGAACTAAACCTCAAATCAAAATACCATGGCCCAGCCTGGCAAATTCACCATGGCCGATGTACAAACATGATCCTCAAATGACCGGGAGAAGTGAATATGAAGGGCCTGAAAATGGTGAAATTGTTTGGGAGAGTGAGCAGTCTTCAACTATTTACTCAAGTCCAGTTTTAAATAGAGATCACGTTTATTATACAACAGGCATTTTAAATACAACAGTTCCGGGTAGTTTAAGGGCTGTCGATAAAAACAATGGAAAGGAAGTATGGAGTGTTCCTACGAGTCCGGGTGAATCAACAACTTCACCCTTGGTGTTGAGCGATGGTACAATTATCACAGGATCTTCGATTAATAAAATAACTGCAGCTTCATCATCAGGAGAAATTTTATGGGAATATAATTTTCCTGATTCTGGAAAATACTATATTCAAATTGCTTCCTTAATTGTCGACTTGGAGTCAAATATTTATTTTACAATTCGACAAGAATTATCGGAAGGCTATAATGGAATATTGATATCTTTAACAAAGGATGGTAAGGAGCGATTCAGGAAGACGATCCCGGAGCCGACTCTTTATATAGCATTTGCACCTGATGGGAATTATTTTTATTTAGCATTAAGATTTAATGGATTACAAAAGTATAATATAGATGGGACCTTGATTTGGTCATTAAATGAAAATGATACTTCATATATGAAACCCATGATAGATAACGATGGGAATTTATATTGTTGGGTTGCAAATAAAACTCCTGATTTAGGGAGTTATTACATTTATTCACTAAACCCAGATGGTACAAAAAGATGGCGATACAAATATAGTCGTTATTATGGTTATGGGTACACCAGCATGACAATGGATCATAATGGATATATTTATTTAATTCACGGTCCTGCAACTGTTTATTCTTTTTATTACAATGGTGAACTAAGGTGGAAAAAAGATTATGAAGTTGGAGATAAAATGTTTGGTTTTAATTCAGAAATTATATGTGATAAAAATGGAAATTTGTATTTTGGAAGCTGGTTGGAAAAGTTTCTATCCATTGATTTTAATGGAGAACTGAAATGGGAAATTAAAGTAGATAATACTTTAGGCTATATTGGATACCCACCTGCTATTGATGATAACAAAAATTTATATTTGGCTTTTATGGGTAGTTGGGCTAATATAATCAAAATAAAATAAGAGAGGTTTTAATGCGGTTTTTAATCATTTCCTTAATAATTATTTCTAGTTATTTATCCCAAGAAAATTTTGATGTTGGCGAATTTCAAATAACAAAACCGGAAATATTTCTGATCGTTGAAGGAGCAAGCAATAGTACTTCAACTATATTTAAGGCAGTACCGGAAGGTCAACTTTGGAATACAGATAAATATATTTCAAACAGTTTTAATACCGCCGAAACTATTATATCTGGGAATAATGGAGGTAATGCAGCTGATGGTTGGAATATAGTTTTTTCGGGTAGTACTATCAATGCTCCTGCAGATCGTCCACTTCTGCCTTATGGTCTATATAAAATATTAATAAATGGCTCAGAAAAATTATGGATTGATTTAACAGATTGTAATTATACGATTGATCAGGAATATCCTTATGGCGGGAATAGTCCAGATTTTTTTATCAAATATGTATATAGTGGTATTAATGGAATAACTAGGGTGAAACGTAGTTCAGAAGACTATGAAATAATTGGTGATAATGATACTCTTCGGCTGTGGGATATTATAGATATTCCTAATTATATCCCGAATAATAATTGTTTTCAACCTTCTTCACCAAGTAATCTTTCCATTTCAAACAATAATTCCAAAGTAAAACTAGAGTGGCAAAGGTCAATTTATCCTCAAAATGCTATTTTAAAATATGCTGTAGAAAGAAAGCCAGAAAATGGCCCATGGGAAAGTTTAGCGTCTGATATAATTGAAAATAATTTTATTGATAATCAAACTTTATATAACGGTGCTCAAAAGTTTTACTTCAGAGTAAAATCTTTATCGGCAGATGGAACAAAATCTTCCCCATATTATACAAATACAGTCAGTACGGTTACGGGTGACCCAATTCCATCAAACTTCACTGTTGACTGGGTTCAAGATCAACATAATTTTGGATGGCACCCCAAATTATCGTGGAATTTGGTACCCGGTGCTTTAGGATATACTATAAATCGTACACTTGATAATTTTGATTATGAACGAGATTTCTTTATACCTGCAAATTCAAATTATTACATTGATACTGAGATTTTGAAATTTTCTAATCTTCATAACCCAAATCATGCTTTTTATAAAATCGCTTCAAAAACAGGTGAGAATACTTTTTCCAATTATTCGACAACAAAAACAGTGCTCTATGGGATACTATACTATAAACAATCGAATCAGGATGGAGAACATTTTATACCCAAAGATTTTAATTTATATAATAATTATCCAAATCCCTTTAATCCAGAAACAAGAATACGGTTTGATTTACCTGAAAATTCTAAGGTAACTATTCGAATAGTTGACATATCTGGAAAAATAATCTTTGAAAATATAAGTAATAAAACCCCAGGTGTTTATCATCTAAAGTGGGATGGAAAAGATTTTAACGGTAACCAAGTTCCTTCAGGAATATACATTTATACTTTGCTGGCTAATTCTAAACAGTCAAAAAAAGAATATTTTTCAAAAAGGAAAATGGTGTTATTAAAATAAATTCGATAAATAAATATATTTCAAATTTAAATCCTCATTAAAACTGGATAAATCGGTAGATTATTTTATGACCCGTTTTGAAAAGATCATCCTAAGCATCACCGGCGGAAGCCATCTGTCGGTCCATGCCATGATGCTGGCACTGCCCAGTCTCATTCCTGTCATTCGGGATGAATTCAGCGTAGGGCTTGATACACTGGGCTTTGTGGTCACCGTCAGCGCATTCATGTTTGGGTTGGGGGCCATTCCTGCAGGATGGGCCGAGAAGCGATTCGGCGGCCGGCAGCTTTTAATCATCTACCAGGCAGGATCATCCATTTCAGCCCTTTTGGTGGCTCTGTCCGGTTCATTTCAAATGATGGTCATTGGCCTGGGACTCATGGGCTTTTTCTGCAGTATCTATCATCCCGCCGGACTTACCCTTATTTCCCACCGTTTGAAGTCTCTTACGAGGGGAATGGCCGTCCACGGCATATTCGGGTCTACCGGTTCGGCCATAGGGCCCGTATTAGCGACGACACTAGCAGCTTTAATTTCATGGCGATCCGCCTACGCCTTTCTCGGTATATTTAATGGGCTGTTAGCTGTCAGTACCTTTTTTGCAATCCCATATCGTAAACGGAGTGCTATTCCGGAAGAAGAATTCGAGAACCACGCGGAATCCACCAATAAGCCCGCCCTCATTTTGTATTTTCTCACCAATGCGCTCATGGGGATGGCCTATTACGGCTTTACTACATTTATGCCGGTCCATTTTGCTGAGAATACAAATGCCATTTTGCCGACGCTCACCGCCAATATGAAAGCGGGGATTTTCCCCACCATGGTTTTTATCGCCGGTGTTGGGGGGCAGCTCCTTGGGGCAAAGATTGGTGAGCGATTCCATAAGCCGACTGCCCTTATCTATATCATCCTGGCCAATATTCCCTTTTTGCTCCTCATGGGATATACATCGGACTTACTCCTAATTCTGTCCGGAATGATGCTGGGCGTGGCCTATTTCAGCAACCAGCCCATTGGCAATACGCTCATCGCCCGTTTTACCCATAGTCAGAATAGGGGACTGGGTTACGGCATCAGCTTTTTCCTCAGTTTTGGTATCGGTTCTTTCGCCGCCGGCTTCAGCGGACTTATTGCAGAAAATATGGGTGTGGCCGCTGTATTCCCTGCCATGGGAATTTTACTTATCCCCAGTGTGGTGTTTGCCTTCTTTATGCGGCGGGCGGCAAATACTTATTACTCCGGCACTGGTTAAGCGTATGAATATTCATACCATTATATGCCCCATAAATATGTAAAACGTAATTATCCCCTATATCACGTTTTATTAGATATTTACGTTTTAAATAATTAATATAATTCTTCATTTAAAACACATTATTTTTATTCGAAATATGAGCATAATTATTACGACTAACTGATGCCAGTTTAATAATTAATCATTTTTAAATATTCAGGTTAGAATTAGATTCTTATCAAATGAAATATCAAAGAAAACAATTATCCATATTCATTTTCTTCTTGCTAATGGGATGCCCTTCCCAACGAATGGAAATTGTTCATGAACCTGCAGGTGGTGTATTCAAAGATATAGCTAAGATTAATTATTCTGATGATAAATTATTTTTATATAGAACACTCCTTTACCCTCAGCCGTTACTTTTTGATTCTACTCATTTATCAAAGGAGGGAAATTACATTTTTGACAAAGGTATTCCGGTTATATATGAAGAAGAATCCTCATGTAATAGTAGCCTTAAAAAAATTGGAATTGATAATTTTACTATTTTATTCCCATTTAGTACCTCAGACACGATCATAATTACTTTTCACGATTTTACCAATGTCCTAGATACAAATAAATACTATATAACAAATGCAGACACAATTATTTCAACCCAACATTTATCCTTTGATGAAGATTTGAAAAAATGGCTGATTCCAGAAATAGCTATTATAAATTTAATTAAGTAAAGGAGTGACACTGTGATAAAATCTAAAACATTAAACATTTTTCAATTTTTAATTTTTCATACAGTTGTTTTAACAAAAATATTTACTCAAACAATCATAAGTGGGAATGCCTCATATTTTAATCCTGAAACACAAAATATCGAGCCAATCAGACATGCATTTATTTTAGTCAACACTGAATATCCCGTCATAATTAGGGAAGGGTACACCGATGAAAACGGGAACTATAGTTTTTCTATCGGGAATGCCTATCCAGAAATGGTTACTGTAAGATTATATTTCAAAAACGAAAAAGTGGATTTAAGAGGATTTGAAGGTACAAGAGTAGATTTTGTCCAACATGCTAAAGTAATTAGAATTAGCGATGGAACTCCTGATATTGTACCGAATCAGTTTCATTTGCCAGGATCAGAATTCATTGGGATGAATTTTTATTATGGCGCAAATTCAACTTGGGCCGGTTATGCCTGGGCATTCTCGATGGCAAATTTAGCTGCTGAGTTCGCTTTTACTTCAGGAATCACTAATGAACAGGTTGTTGTTAAATTTCCATTAGAAACTACATTAACGGATGGATTGGGTAATCTTGAATCAGCTTATGATATAAATAGTTTTTTTTGGCCATATGAAACAAAATCATTAGATGGAGGTGATATTTTACCCTTTCTCCCGCTTTTAGGCACATTTTTATTGACAGGTGGGGTTGAAGCACAATTGACAAAAAATACAATCTATATTGATAATGACAGTGATAGATTGACTATATTTCATGAATATGGTCATTTTATTATGAAGGAAATGAGGGAGGGAACTTGGCCAATCTCATTAAATGAATATTTAAATGGTTATGAAACTATGACCCATAGTTGGAATGAATATAATCAATCAGAAAGATTAGCATTTATCGAAGGGTGGGCCAATTTTTTTGCAGCCGCAGTAGAAAGTTTTAATAATAATTCAAATGATACTTACAGTGGTTCATATGGAGAGGGACCGGTTGATTTATTTGAAAATACACATCATATAAATTATTATAAATTTAATTTTAACAATGTAGAAAACGGGTTTAAAAATGAAGTGACTGTTGGTGCAGCCTTTTTTGATTTATATGATCCTGAAAATTCAGGTGATAACGATGGCCTCCAATTAACGCTCGGTAATATATCTGAAAGCTTTAACAAGAATATCTTCACATTTAACGATTATTTATTTAGTCTATACCCCTCTCTAATAAATAGCGAAAGAGAGAAATTAGTAATTATATTAAAAACATTAAAAATGCCTTATACACACCTCCCAGACTTGCCGTTAATAGCTCCATGGAATTTACAAATCTCAAATTATGGTCAAATAAATCATAACCCAATTTTAATTTGGGAAAGCTTTGAGGATACAGATTTCAGTAATTATGAGATATATAGAAAAATGTCCTATTTAAATTCTGATAGTTGGAATTTAATAGGTTCGCCTACCGATACTCAGTTTACCGATTTAGAAGTCATTATGAAACCATTTGAAGATGCATATGATCAGTTTATTTATTATGTTTTAGCAATTGATGATAATGGAAGTAGATCCGGACGATCAAACTATGTATCAACATGGGGTGAAACCTTTTATAAATTGACAAATATCAATAAGATGATTGATCCAGTCATCCCTGCAAATATAGAGTTGGCACAAAACTATCCAAACCCTTTCAATCCAATAACAACGATCCAATATTCTCTTCCAAAAGACTCACAGGTCAGAATTGATATTTACAACCTAAAAGGCCAACTTGTTAAAACTTTGGTAAATCAATCCCAACCGGCCGGTTACCATACGGTTTCCTGGAATATCAAAGATAATGCCCGCGAAGAAATCGCTGCAGGGATTTACCTGTATCAAATAGTAACGTCGGAGTTCACCGATACTAAGAAATTAGTGGTGATGAAATAGATTTAAACCAGTTATAATAACAATTCGCGAGTTTCCTATTAATATGGCCCAAAATCAACTCAAAGAACTCCCTTCCGTGTCAGAAGTATTACTTGAATGTGAATCATATAAGTCATTGAATAATAAATATATATCCTATATTATTAAAACAGAATTAGAAGCTTATCGCCGTTCCGCCAAAAAGGGGGCACTGAAGCTGAAACGCTCTCAAATTACTCAGAGTATTCTATCCGAAATCGAACGATTAACTGCACCGAGTATGAAATCCGTGATTAACGGAACGGGGATCGTCCTTCATACCGGTTTGGGCCGCGCCCCCATAAAAGAATCTACTGCGAAACAAGTGGCAAAAAGGGTGTCGGGTTATACCAATTTAGAATTTGATTTGCCTACCGGTAACCGCGGTCAGCGGCAGGATCATGTTAACGGATTACTATCGGCCTTAAGTGGTGCGGAATCGGCTATGGCGGTGAATAACAATGCGGCGGCGGTGCTGCTGGCTTTGAATGAATTAGGGGAAGGGAAAGAAGTAATCGTCTCCCGTGGACAACAGGTGGAAATCGGTGGATCCTTCCGTATCCCTGATGTGATCAAAAAAAGCGGTTGTATCCTGAAAGAGGTGGGCACCACCAATCGCACCCATCTACATGATTATGAAAAAGTCATTGGCCAGAATACGGGACTGATCCTGTGGGTTCACACCAGCAATTATGTCGTGCGGGGTTTTACCACCGAGGTGGATCTATCCGAACTAACCCAATTGGGGAAGAAGAAACGCATTCCGGTAGTGGCGGATCTGGGCAGTGGTGCCCTGGCAGATTTATCATCTCAAGGCCTTCCTCTGGATTTGCTTGTTCAGAACGTGGTTAAATCCGGTGTTGGACTGGTGACCTTTTCCGGTGATAAACTAATGGGTGGTCCCCAGTCCGGTCTTATCGTCGGGAAAAAGACCCTCGTCCGGCGTTTGATGAAAAATCCCATTGCCCGGGCTGTTCGCTGTGACAAGTGGGCTCTGGCCCTCCTGGAAGAAGCTTTGAGAACCTATGGCACTGATGGGCCATCCAATGAAAACCTCGCCGTAATCCTCATGACCTTATCGCGTGCCGAACTCCAAAAGCGAGGCGAAATAATTTTGACCCACCTTCAGAAAAAGACGGTTGATCATTTGGGTATCCAATTGGTGGCATCGGAAGTGGAAGCCGGCAGCGGTTCCCTCCCTGAAGAAAAACTGAACAGTATGGCTTTTCAATTCAATCCCAAGGATATGACTGCCTCTAAACTTGCGGCGCAGTTTCGGACGGGGGAAACGCCGGTGGTGGGGTATATCCGCGGGAATAAATTTTATATTGACCTCAAGGCCCTCATCCCGGGCCAGGAAAAGGAACTGGCGGGAGCGATCAGTGCATTACACTCATAGTTGAATGGTATGATGAGTTTTACGAATCATTTCTCAACAAAACTATTATGCAACAATTCACTTCGTTCCTTGTTGCAATCCATTGATGAAGGAATGAAATGATGAGCGCATCGAATCATTTCACCGCTGAACAAATTTGCAATAATTCACTACGATCATTATTGCAATCCATAAACATAGAGCAAAATGCAGATTGTCATAGGTACAGCCGGTCATATTGACCACGGCAAGACGGCCTTGGTCAAGGCCCTCACCGGGACCGACACGGACCGCCTGGCTGAAGAAAAAGCCCGGGGGATGACCATCGATCTGGGGTTCGCCTACCTGGATCAGAATATCACAATCATTGATGTTCCCGGTCATGAAAAATTTATCCGCAACATGGTGGCCGGTGTCTCTACTATTCATATTGCACTTCTCGTTATTGCCGCCGATGATGGTATCATGCCTCAAACGCGGGAGCACCTCCATATTCTCAAACTTCTGGGCGTTCGTAATGGGATCATTGCCCTCACCAAAACCGATCTCGCTGATGATGAAGATTGGATTGACCTGGTGGAATTGGAAATTCGCGACTTGATAGCGAATACTTTTCTCAAAGATTCGCCCATAATCCGAACATCTGTGGAGACGGGAGAAGGTATCGATGATTTGGAAAAGGAAATTTTAAACCAATCCAAATCAATCAGTGCCGGGCTTGATCGGGGATTCTTTCACCTGCCGGTGGATAGGGTGTTCAGTAAAACGGGGTTCGGTTCTGTGGTGACAGGAACGGTTCTCTCCGGCAAAACCAAAACTGGACAGGAATTAGAGATCATTCCCGGGAATCAAAAAGCCAAAGTGCGGGGGATGCAAACCCATGGCACCGAAACTAATTCGGTGAAAATGGGGGATCGGGCGGCACTTAACCTGGCGGGTACGGAACTATCAGGCCTATATCGCGGTACAGTAGCGGTTGAACCGAACTGGGTTCGACCGACAGAAAAAATCATCGCCCGCGTGACAATGATTCCGGATACAAGGTGGAAACTGAAAAGCCGTCAGCGTGTTCATATACATATTGGCACGGCAGAAGTCATTGCCAAAGTGAACATCTCTGATAATAAACGGCTAGAAGCTGGTCAGTGTGGAAATGTCCTTTTTCTCTTGGAGAAACAGGTGGCGGCAATCATGGATGAACGCTTTATCATTCGCAGTTTTTCCCCTATGGAAACGATTGGCGGATGTATCGTACTGGATCCAAACCCAACACCGGTGAAAAAGGCCTTGAGAGACTGGACAGCGTCCATCTGTGAAGATCAAGCAGATCGGTTGATGCAATTCGTGGAATACTTTTGGAAGTCACCGAAGTCAGCAGGAAACTGGTCCCGCCAATTTCATACTTCCGAAAACCAGATAAAAGCCTGGTTGAAGGAAAAGGGTATTTTGAATGAAAAAGGAATTCTATTCACGAAAAAAAAACAGAAAGCATCGGGGGAAATGCTTCAGCATATTTTGACGGAATTTCATAAAGAGAATCCTTATAAAAAATCCCTGTCCAAGGAAATGCTGAAGGACTCTGCTGGGTTCAGCACCAATTGGCTGAATTTCATCCTTGAAAAAATGGCCGATGAACTGATCTATGTGGAGGGAGGGTACGCCCTGAAAAGCCATTCTGTGGTCCTGTCTGACGCGGATGAATCCCTGGCCACTCAATTAGAAAAAAAGGTAAGAAATGCCGATTTTGGTTTGCCGACGGCGGACCTGCTTTTCCCGGATAACGCCAAAAACGCATTGGAGATTCTCCACATTTTGAAGGACCGTGAAAAAGTGGTTGAAGTGTCCCGAGGGATGTGGATTCACGTGGAGGTATTGGATAAATTGAAGGATGAATTATCCCGTTATTTTGCATCCAACCCTAAAATGAAAGTGGCCGATTTTAAAGATCTCACGGGCACCAGCCGGAAGACCGCCATTCCGCTTTTGGAATATTGCGACAGGCAAGGCCTGACGAATAGAATTGGTGATGTCCGTACAAAAGGAGAATATCTTGCCTAAGGACGTCGGCACGCCCCTCATGCGCCAGTATAATGAAGTGAAGGCGGAGTATAGCGACGCCATTGTTCTCTTTCGTATGGGAGACTTTTATGAAACATTTAGCGAGGATGCCAAAACTACAGCGAAAATATTGGGGATTGTCCTTACCAAAAGATCCAACGGTGCGGCCGCCGATGTACCTTTAGCCGGATTCCCATACCACGCATTAGATAATTATTTACACAAATTGGTGAATGCAGGCCATCGCGTGGCCATCTGTGAACAGGTTGAAGATCCAAAATTAGCGAAGGGGATCGTGAAACGGGAAGTGATTGAAGTTGTCACACCCGGGACGCTCACCGCCGCACAAGCTTTAGACCAAAAAGCCAATCAGTATTTGGCCTCACTTCATTTCGGCAAATCCAATGTGGGGTACGCCGTACTGGATCAATCTACGGGCGAATTCTTCGTTGGTGAATGTGCGCCGAACCGTTTGACTGAATCTTTAAGAAAATTTTCACCGAGAGAAATCTTGGTAGGCGAATCGGTGGTCTATTCTACTGCAGATTGGTACCGGGAAATCAAACCATTTATGACAAAAGTGGAAGATTGGGTATACAATTATGACCAGGGCTACCGCGCCCTCACCGAGCATTTTAAAGTGAAGTCCCTTAAGGGGTTTGGCTGCGAATATTTGCATGACGGGGTCACTGCCGCCGGTACTATTTTTTACCACATGACCGATACATTGAGCGGGGCTGTGGATCATATTTCGGCCATACATCCTGTATTGGATGAAGATGTAATGGGCTTGGATGGATTTACGGTCCGTAACCTGGAAATATTTAAAAGTCTGGCCACACAAGGCACTCATGGCACCCTCATTGATGTTTTAGACAAAACGGTAACGGCCGGCGGTGGCCGGATGTTGAAACAATGGTTAAATCACCCATTGACGGATAAAAAACGTCTGAATAACCGCTTGGATATTGTGGATGCATTTCATGCGAATAATCGAGCATTAGAGGATATTCGTGATCATCTGAAACAAATATCCGATATTGAACGGATCGTCGGTCGTGTGAATAATGGAAAGGTATCTCCTAAAGAGGTCAATGGGTTGCGATTAAGTTTGGAACAGATACCGGAAGTGAAATTCGTTCTAAAGCAGTCCGATAATAAATCCTTAAAATCGTTTGTAAAGCGCTTTGCCGGTACGGGCAAAATTACTGATCAAATCGCCAAAACACTCCATCCGGAAGCGCCATCTCAAGTCAAACAGGGGAGTGTGGTTTTAGGTGGCGTAGATGAGGAACTGGATGAACTACGGCAACTCAGCACAGGCGGCAAAGAATGGATTGCCCAGCTTCAGGCCACGGAGCGGGAGCGGACAGGTATTCCGTCATTAAAAATCGGGTATAACAAGGTTTTCGGTTACTACCTGGAGATCACTAAAGCCCACGGTGAAAAGGTGCCGGAAGAATATATTCGCAAGCAGACCCTGGTGAATTCCGAGCGGTACATCACCCCTGACCTGAAGGAATACGAAGAAAAGATCTTGTCAGCAGAAGAAAAGATAGAAGCGATTGAATCACGAATTTTTAGTGATCTATGCCGGGACATATTGGCACAAGCCGGTGTACTCCAGGAAAATGCATCTGTCCTGAGCCGGCTGGATGTATTGGCTACTTTTACAAGTGTGGCCCGAACCAATAAGTATATCCGGCCGAAATTAAATGAAAGAGCGATCATTAAGCTCAAAGAGGGACGTCACCCGGTTGTGGAACAACTCCTTCCTGCAACCGATCGATTCATCCCAAACGATCTCATTATCGATACGGCGAAAAACCAAATCCATTTGATTACGGGGCCCAATATGGCAGGAAAATCCACTTATTTACGACAGGTGGGGCTGATTGTCCTAATGGCACAAGTGGGGTGCTTTGTTCCGGCTGAATCCGCTGAAATTGGTATGGTGGATAAGCTATTCACACGGGTGGGAGCCAGTGATAATCTTGCTGGTGGTGAGAGCACCTTTTTGGTGGAAATGAATGAGGCCGCTAACATTCTGAACAATGCCACCCAAAAAAGTTTAATCCTTTTAGATGAGATTGGACGGGGGACAGCCACGTACGATGGTCTATCCCTTGCTTGGGCCATCACAGAGCATTTGCATAATGATGAATCCATCACCGCCCGAACTTTATTCGCCACGCACTACCATGAATTGACTGATCTTGAGAATACACTCGATCGATTGGAAAACCACCACATTGCCGTGAAAGAATTCGGTGATAAAATCGTTTTCTTACGCCAGATTCTGCCTGGTCCGGGGGATAAGAGCTATGGAATTCACGTGGCCCAGATGGCGGGCCTGCCCAAACCGGTGATCAAGCGTGCATCGGAAATCATGAATTATCATTTGGCCAACCATCCTACAGATCAAAAGCTGAATGTGGAAGCGGTGGACCAGCAGATGTCCATTTTTGCCGAACAGGAGTCAGCCTTGAAGGCCGATCTGTCAGAGTTGGATGTGTTGAATATGTCACCTTTAGTGGCCATCCAAAAGCTGGATGCTCTGAAGAAAAAACATGGGCTGTAAAACCCTGTTTTGTCATCGTATGTTTAACTTCTCATTGATTGAGTAATTTTGTTTAAGTGGAAGG
>CAYFJU010000039.1:0-28403 GCA_964343505.1 uncultured bacterium | reverse complement strand
CTTGAGTTTATTTTAAACTACTTTCATGTCCAAGAAAATTTAGGCACTGAGGGAATGTTGCTCCATTCACAAGTTTATGGATAATCGAAGAAAACGAATGGAAGCTAAAACGTGTTTTAAGTTATGATCATCAAGTTCCTAAAGAGGACTATGGTGAAAAATTTGAGGCCAATTATCCAACACCACTTTTCACGAAAGACTCTGAAATAGTAGAATTAATAGAAAAGCACAAGATCCCTTCAATTGGTATCGGTTACATAAACAATGGTGAACTACAACAGGTCAGAGTTTTTGGAGAAAAAAGCAAAGGAAACCCCGCTAACTACAACACCATATATAAAGTAGCATCTTTAACAAAGCCCATTACAGCAATCGTAACACTTAAACTAGTCGATCAAGGACTTTGGAATTTAGACGACCCTTTATTCAAATACTACAGAGACAAAGACATTAAAGGAAGTCCCGAGCTAAAAAAGTTAACGACAAGACATATACTAAGCCACCAATCTGGATTTCCAAATTGGAGGCACTTGACTGACTCCAAAAAGCTATCCTTTGAATTTGAACCTGGAACTAAATTTCAATATTCTGGTGAAGGATTTGAATATCTTAGAAAAGCATTAGAGAAGAAATTCAAGAAAGGGCTGGAAGAATTAGCAAAAGAGTTAGTGTTTGATCCTCTATACATGAGTAATACTCACTTTTACTGGGATGAAAATATGCAAGAAAAGAATTATGCCATCGAGCATGATGAATCGGGGAAACCTATTGTTTTCGAAAAATATACAGAAGCCAATGCCGCTGCAAACCTTTTAACCACCGTCAAAGACTACGGTAATTTCATGGCTTACATTATAAATGGCGCTGGATTATCAGATAACCTATACCAAGAGTTTCTAACTCCTTATTCAAACAAAAAACCTGGCATAGATTGGGGTTTGGGATGTCAGTTACTCTATGATTTGGACGATGAGGGCGAATTCGCAGTAATGCATGGAGGAGGAGATTATGGATTAAAGACAATAATGCTGATGCTACCAAAATCAAAACAAGGATTATTAATATTCTCAAATTCTGAAAACGGAATGATTCTTTGGCGAAAGATAATAGGAGAATACTTTGGAGAGGTCGGAGAAGAAATTGCAAAACGAAACATAAAATAACTTTGCCTAACAAAAAATAAATGCATCCCCGCCTTCCGCCTGCTTTCCGGAGGCAGGGTCGGGCAAGGAAAATGGACAGTTATTCAAAACGTTATAGCGGATCTTCATTTGGATATTAAATAATAGCTCAGATCAATCCAGCTTTACGCTCATGGAAGGGATCTTCGCCTTTTTACCATTCCCCCATTTTTTATTGGGCTTGGGTCCCATGACCAATTTCAGGGTGCCCCCTTTGGCCAATTCAGAATGAGAAAACCAGGGTTTATTGAGTTTTTTACCGTTTAAATACGCTTTTTGAATGTATATGTTTTCTTTGGAATTACTCTTTACTTCAATCACAAAATCATTTCCAGAATAATAGTTGTCATCCAGATGGATGGTAATTTTATCAAAAAGGGGGCTGCCAATTTCATAGATGGGTTTTACATCGCCACCGCCGGTCATTTCAAAGAGGCCCATGGCGCTCATCACAAACCAGGCCCCCATTTGGCCCTGATCTTCATCGCCGGGCCAACCGTCTTCTGCTGTAGCGCCATAATAAATATCCATGATCGCCCGAGCCCACTTTTGGGTCAACCAGGGCTTGCCGGAATAATTGAAAAGATAGGCCGCCTGCATATTCGGTTGATTGCCATGATTGATGGGGTAATCAGCAAAATGGTCGCTGATCGCGTTGAATGCCCCTTTTTGGGACGCTTCAAACCCTGTGTTTAAACGGTCATTAAACACTTTGGGCCATTGCAGATAATCTGTGCGGGGCCATGAATGCGGATGATTTTCGCGATTATATGCTTTCATTCCTCTTCTTGCGCTATTTATCGGATAAATTCGAAGATGCTGCTAAAAAGGAGTTGGGCAGAGATTACCCAACTGTTAAAGAAAAAGACAGACAAACCCCATTGGCTATTTGGTACAAGGCGAATGAGAACGATATACATGACTTTGAGCAGCAGATGCGCAAAAAGGTACATTACGTGATCGAACCGGATTATTTGTGGAGCAATATTTCCGATTTGGCTCGTACTCAAAGCAAAGAGTTATTAGAAACGCTGGAAAAAGGATTTGAATACATTGAAAACCATTCCTTCGAAAGCACTTTTCAAGGCCTTTTCTCTGAAATCAACCTGAACTCTGAGAAACTTGGAAAAGGCTATCCGGATCGCAACGCAAGACTTTGCACCATCATCCAAAAGATTGCCGAAGGCATTGCCCAATTCTCTGCCGATACGGATATACTGGGAGATGCTTACGAATATCTCATCGGCCAGTTTGCGGCAGGTTCCGGCAAGAAAGCAGGACAGTTTTATACACCTCAGCAAATCTCTACTTTTCTATCAGAAATAGTGGTGCTTGACAGCCAGGACCCCAGTGATGGGAAGAAGAAAAAGCTGGAAAAAGTGCTGGACTTTTCTTGTGGTTCGGGTTCGCTGTTGCTGAACGTGCGCAATCAAATGGGGCCTCATGGCATTGACAAAATATTCGGGCAGGAGAAGAATATAACCACTTACAACCTTGCCCGCATGAACATGCTGTTACATGGCGTAAAAGACACCGAATTTGAAATTCATCACGGAGATAGCCTAAAGAATGATTGGGAGCTGTTGAATGAAATAAATCCTGCAAAAAAAGTAGAATTTGATGCCATTGTAGCCAATCCGCCATTCAGCTATCGCTGGGACCCCAACGAAGAAATGGGTCAGGACTTTCGATTCAAGAGCTATGGCTTAGCGCCAAAATCAGCGGCTGATTTTGCTTTCTTGCTGCATGGCTTCCATTTCCTGGGTAAAGAAGGGACAATGGCAATCATTTTACCGCATGGCGTACTATTCAGAGGTGGTGCAGAGCAACGCATTCGAGAGAAGCTTGTGAAAGACGGAAACATAGATACGGTGATCGGTTTACCCTCCAACTTGTTTTTCTCTACCGGTATTCCGGTTTGCATTTTGGTATTGAAGAAGTGCAAAAAGTTTGATGACGTGCTATTCATCAATGCCAGTGATAGTGACCATTATGTAAAAGCGAAGCGTCAAAATAGCTTGAATGATAAACACATCAAGAAAATTGTTGAAACCTACCAATACCGACCGGAGAAAATCGAGCGCTATGCGCGCAGGATTTCAATGGAAGAGATCAAGCAAAACGATTTTAATCTCAACATTTCACGATATGTAAGCACAGCAAAAGCGGAAGAAAAAATCAACTTAAAGGAAGTCCACAAAAAATTAAGGGATTTGGATAAAAAAGCCAAAGGGGCTGCCAAAAAGCATAATGAATTTCTTAAGGAACTGGGATTGGACCCAATATAAACTGTAATCTGTTAAAACAAGAACAAAATAGCAAAAACAACTATCGCCAACATCAGGTATAGATCATAGCCCCCTAGGCAGTCGACTACGTCCCATACCCACAACATTAGATGCCTTTATGCACGCCAATATTGTTGAATGTTTTCCAGGGTTTTCCCTTTTGTTTCCGGCAGCATTTTCCAGGTGAATACAATGGCCATCACACAGCAGGCGGCAAAGGTGAAAAAGGTCCCCGATGGGCCAAACCCCTTTAAATTGAGCAGGACCGGAAATAACAGGCCCACCAGTGCATTGGTGCCCCACACAGAGAAGGTACCGATTGACATGGCCCGTCCGCGGATGTGGGTGGGAAAAATTTCAGAAATTATGATCCATGGTATCGGCCCCAGTGAGAAGGCAAAACTGGCGATGAAAAACAGAATAAAAAACAAAAGCAAACTACCTTCCGTTTGCCCGATAAAAAACAAGATTCCAATCGAAGTTAATGAGACCATTGCACCGGCGATTCCTGCCATCAGTAACGGTTTTCTGCCCACTTTGTCAATCAACCCGATGGCCAGAAAAGTAAATAATACATTGACTATCCCAATCGTCACCTGACCTCCGAAGGCTTCCCCTAGGGTGAACCCCGCTTGCTTTAAGATACTGGGTCCATAGTAGATAATCGCGTTTATTCCGCTGAGTTGTCCGAACATGGGGAGCAGAATTCCAATGATCAAGGCTGTACGCAACCCTGGTTGAAGTAATATCTTTAAGCTGCTTTGAGACTGGCGCAGGCTGCCGGCAATCCGGGCATATTCTGGTCCCAGTTGATCTCCGCGGGTTAGCCGGTTCATTATCCGTTTTGCTTTTTCGACCTGTCCTTTGCTGATCAACCACCGAGGACTTTCCGGTATCCAAAACAACAACCCCAAAAACAGAAGGGCGGGGAGCATTTCATTGGCAAACATGCCGCGCCACATTTCATCCGCATACATCCAGGCGGCAAGTCCTTGCAACTGGTTTGCCTGGCCAGCGAGGTTCAACACAAAAGCATTGGTGAAATACGCGGTTAAGATCCCCAGGGTGATGGCCAATTGATACAGGGAAACCAACCGGCCCCGGATGTGGGGCGGTGAAACTTCAGAAATGTATAAGGGGGATAACATGGAAGCCACGCCAACGCCAATCCCACCTAATAAGCGGGCCAAGATCAACCATGTGTGCGTAGGGGCAATGGCGCAACCCCAGGCCGAAATTGAAAACATGGCAGCAGATAATATCAGCGCTTTTTTCCGCCCGTAGCGATCACTGAATACACCGGCGAAAACAACGCCAATGATACTGCCCACCAGAGCAGAACTCACAAACATTCCTTGTTCAAAATCCGTCAGGCCATATTGATCCTTAACCATATCAACTGTTCCGGCTATAACCGCCGTGTCGAAGCCAAAAAGCAATCCCCCCAAGGCGGATACAAGGCTGATGGCAAAAACGAAGGTGTTTGTTTTCATTTTTATGTTCACTTTAACGTTTTAAATAAAATGTGTTTCCCTTGCCCGGCCGAAGCGCTAACCCAGTGTCGTGTTGAGTTTGTAATGTATAGAATGTGGAAAGATTAATAATGAAAATGACATATTTTATAATCCCCCTTTAATTCCCCCACTAAGGGGGAAAAGATAACAAAACAAGTTTCATTTAAAATCTGACCATCATTGTTACGAATAACCGGTGTCAGTTTAGTATCCACAATCATTTTGGATTATCCTCAAATTCCATTTTAATAAATTTCGTCTCAAAATGTTCTATCAGGAATGGTGCATTCAGGGATTTAATTTCTTCTTCAAGCACATTCACTTCTTTCACCGCAGAAGCATGTGTTTTCTTTAATAGTTTGTGTACATCCAAAACAGCATGGTTCCCATCGGTTTCCCGTAATTGTAAAATGATGCCTTTTCCGTCTGCAGAGGGCTTAGCATTTACCAAAATCAGGTTTTCCAGTCCTATATTCAAAAATGACTTTGAGCCGTTCCCATTATTATTTTTCCCGGCAGCAATAACCCGCGCAGCCATGGGTAATTTATTTTCTAAGCTTATCGCAGTTGCATAGGCTGTTGAATTATTTTCCACAGAGCTTATCGTGTATTTCCATTTCATTTCACCCTGTTGACTTGCCTTGAAATTGGTGGTCCAGTAATTATTGAGTACCCAGGAGTATACATGAGAAGTTTGTGGTGTGTGTTTATAATAAAAACGGCCTGTATTTATGTCGCCCAATTGTACCAGGGGTGTTTCGTTGCTGTTGAAGATTATTTGACCTTTTGGACTTTTGACACTAACAAAGCTTTGTATGGTGTTCCAGTCGGATGCTGTGCCTTCCAATTGATTGATGCCCGAAGAAACGACGCCACCCTGTACATCAAACGATAACTGTCCATCAGGCATCATAAAAGGGAACGCTACATAAACAGCTTCGGGGTCATGTACCGGCAGTTTATGCATATCGAATGTTATATCTATGCGTTTGGTTTTATGGTATAACCGGAATTCAATGTTTACCCCTCTTTCATCCGCACAAACAGGAATTTTGCCATTGAACTTCATACTCGACCATATTTCTCCCTTTTGGGCACCCAATACTTTCACATTGGAAAGTGTGCTTAATTTCTTTTTTAATGGCACATAAACGGTATCTCTGTTACTATTCGTTAGTCTTTCCATGGCCACCCTGCTGGCAATTTGCTCATAAATAAATGTTCCCAACCTCACGGAATCATTCTGATCCAACAGTTCCGTGTTTAATGCTTTGTCAAAAAAACTGCTAACAGCCCCCGATTTCATATCGAAATCCAAGCGAAAATATTCATTTTCAAGGGATTCTGAATTGATTTGATTATTTTGAGGTGGTTTAACGTTATCACCCACTTCAACCCGGAGTTTTTTGTAGCCAAAAGCAGGCACATCGTCTACCCATAACAACCAATAAGAACCTTCCGGTCTGCTGCTTTCGAGCTGAGCAGCGATTGTATCACCGTCCGGATCTAGTATACTGAATTCCTTTTCCAGGGGTAAGATGTCGTGATCGATAAAAACACGAACCAGTCCGGATCGCCAGGTGCTTAATGTATTGAAAACCACTACGCTTGGTACATCAGATTTCCCAATGAACTGTTGGATCAGACCCAGAGCCTTTTCCCGCAATAAACTTGCTTCTTTTTTAGCCGTCCATACGTAGGATGCCTTCTCTCCCCACTGGATAATACTGTTTTCTGATAGCGGGTCCCTTATACTTTCTGCGGCGCCGAAAGTATGCTCATCATAAAAGAGCAAATTATCATAGCAGGAAATGATATCATCATGAACGCTTTCAGGGAGTTGAGCACCCATCATTTTTGCCATAACAAACAAACCTGTTGTTGTGATCATATTGGCATGCGTTTGGCGGGCAGCTTTTGTTTCGTTCATGGCGGAGCCAAACCCATCGGTCCACCAATCTGGCCAGGCCACTTTTTTAACCGGCAAACCATGCGCTTCCTGGTTTTCAAGATAGACCATGAACTCTTTTGCCAGGGCAATTTTGAGCTTCGGCCATTCATATTTTTCATTCCACTCACGCACAATATCACATGCCTTGATGGACGGTGGAGAATTATCCGTAACATAACCGGAAAACTGAAAGGCCGTCCGATCGTAAGGGTAATTTTTTGATTCAAGCGCTTCAAGATAGTTCGATAGATTGGACTGGAACATGTCCAAATATCCTGAGGTAAGACTCAGGGCATTGCCATGCATGTAGTGCTCACTTCTATAGGCCAGCAGTCTGTTTCCCGAAGGTGATTCCCACCAAAAAGAGGTGGGCTTGTCAAAGGGTATCCGGGCCCTGTGCCCATGCTGCCCCATGGTCAGGTATTTCACATCCGTTTTGTCGAAATAATCGATCATACACCAGCCAATGCCATTCACATCATTCTGCATGGCGGTGGTCACATCTATCCCCCTTTCCTTAAACTTTTTCAGCGTTCTCGTCTGAACCGCGAGGGCTGTCTCGTCAACTATTTCAGAAAAATTGAAAAACATACCCGTTACTTCAATTCTACCTTCGCGGATGCGATTCAATAACCGATCAATTTGCGCTTTGGGTCTGCTTTCCAAATATTCTCTCACTGCCCAGGAGGCTTCGCAGGTCCAACGGAATTTTGCATTATCCGGGTAGTGATCGGTTTGATCACAGTAATCCAAGGCGAAATCAATGTATCTTAAATGTTCTGATAAAATTTCTGTTTGGGAGCGTGTGTACCCAATATCCGTATGACTGTGCTGCACCAGATAAATCGTCCACTCTTTTAATGGCTTTAAAGTGAATCCCTTTTTTTGACTTGGCTTTTTGCCAATTTTAATGTGTGCTTCAAATGATGTCGGCGCTGTTACTTTATCCAATTTGAAATCGAACGTATTTAGTCCCGGTTTCAACAGAAATGTTTCTTTTTGACCGATCAACCGGATGCTCGCCTTTTCCTCTTCTCCAATATGGATAAAGTTGAACCGGGCGACATGATAAAGTTTCCCCTTTTCTTTTATAACAACATTATTCTGTTTGATCTTTACGTCTTCTTTGATTTCGGTTTTATAGGTCATATACCAGGCATTACTTCCCTGCGCTTCGCCTTCCACGCTGATCAAATTTTGCGCTCCCAATACAATAGCCGACGTCGGAACTTGCAGCATGGCAAACCCCATTTGATCTTTATGCTTGTCAACCATGGTTCTTCTAAAGGTTAGTTTAGCCTTATCATGGGAAATGATCGTGTATTCTTCCTCATCATTCGTTCGGGGATTAGAAAAACTAAACCACAATTTTCCGTTAATTTTCAGATGAAATTTTTTGCTGTCCCCCAGCACATCCATTCCATATACCCAAATAAAGTTCACATATGGCTTTTTATAGGTAACCGGAACAATTTCTGTTTTCCATTCAATAGCAGGAAAATCTTTATTGGCCCGTGACAACAGGCTGCTTTTTACATCGGGGAAAGGGGAATGATACGTGAAATTTGTCCCGCCAACCGTTTCTGTATATCCCTGAAAAACATGGTCCTGTGCATTCAGAAAAATGGGCAAGCAAAAGAATAAAACCTTTAAGATATTCAGTTTGTGTGTCATTTGATTCCGTGTCTGGTTATTGATTGGTTAAAACATACATATTCCGCCCCCTGATAGGGGAATTACCCACAACACCACTCCGTTTTCACAAAGGCCTGTACCACCTTCGCCGGGGAGGGGCCCTCATTGCTGAGCGTATAGCTGCCAGCAGCGGCGGGTACGATAAATGTTTCGGCATAATTGAACCGTTGGCGATATCCTTGCCGGGTTTCCAGAGTAATAGCGCTTCCGGAAACCAACATCATCACATGGCATTGGTTGCGGGTTTCAATATTTATTACTTCTTCAAAATCATACCTGTACACATCATAAAAATGCTCTTCATGGGTTGGAAAGTGCAGGTGTTTCCAGGTTTGCCCTTTATTGAGCAAAACGGGTTTTGAGATCAAATCCCGTTTTACTTTTTCCCCTTTTCGATCAAAGTACAGATTTTGAAAGGCTTTTTCGATATTGAGGGGCCGGGGATTTCCTTCCAGGTCACGCCGCAGCCAATCATACATTTTAAACGTAAAGATATAAGGGGTCGCACTTATTTCAAGCACCATATTGTTGGTTCCTGAACAATGGATTGTTCCATTGGGTATGAGGAATAAATCATGCTTTTTTGCCGGAAAGGTTTGTACATATTTATCCACCTCAACTGGCGTGGAATTTGTGCAACTATCTTCTAAAACCCTGCGAAATTGTTGCGGGTCAATGTCATCCTGGAAACCCAAATACACGTTCGCATCATCCTTAGCGTCCAGAATATAATAGGTTTCATCCTGAGTGAAGTTTTCTCCAAAATGTTCATTGATAAATTCAGGCCGGGGATGACACTGCACGGAAAGGTTCCCCCCTTCGAATGTATCTAGGAAATCAAACCGGATGGGAAATTCAGAGCCAAAACGCTCAGCCGCTTCCCCAAGAATTTTGGTGGATTCCTGGTACATCAACATATCAAAAGATACTTCGAGCAAATTTCCATTTTCTTCCAGCGTAAGCCCGTTTTCCGGGGTAATCAGTTCAAAAGACCAGGCATAATTGGGCACATCTTCGTTTAACCCTGAAATATGCTCAGCAATCCACTGCCCGCCCCAGGGACCGGGTTCAAACCAGGGCCTTGGCCGGAAGAAATTCCGGCTCATAATTGACAGCGTTTCCCGGAGATTTTCACCCTGCGACCAGGTGGGGGAAGGCGGCCTTTGCCCATCCACAATAATATCGATTTGGGGGAGCAGTTTTTGCTTATGCCGATTAAGGGCGGGCCAATCCACAAAATAAAACCGTTTATACATGGCCTTTGGATGATCCGGTTTCGTCGCCCCCAAGTTAAATATACTTTTACTTCGCAACCGGAACTGTAATTCATTTTTGGGTAAATCCACATAAATCAGCGGCCCATCCCAACCCACCAACGCGGCGCCACAACCGATAATAATGTTTATGTCATCCCCTTCATCCGACTGAAGTTTTTGTAATCGCTCTTTTTGGAAGAAATCTTCTAAATGAAAGGGGCTTCGCTTGCCAAACAGGGGATCGTCTCCTCCCAAATAGGGGGCGATCATCCGGTCTATTGTCTGGGGCGGTTTTAGCGCCACACCTACTTCTTTCCAGATGACCCGCTTTCCCTTTTTCCGCAATGCTTTCCCGATTTCCACCATAAAATCATCCCAGAAGACACCGACATAACCATCAATCACAACCTGGGGATGATGGGAAATCCATTCCGCCAGGGATTCGTAACCGACCTGAATGGTCCCCGTTTTTAAAGGGAAGGCGGGATAAATGTCATAGCCATTTATCGAAGGTCCTGTTTTTTGAGCGGGGGCCAAAAACTGGGTTGATTGCCTTGCCAACTTTTTTAATACTAGGCTTGACTTTTGGAAGTATCTCACCGCCCCGATGATGGGTGCATGATGATTTAAAATGGAAGGTTGGACCTGGATTTGAACGCCGTTTGCTTTGATACCCTCGACAAGAGGATCCATAAAGAATTCCCAGGACCTGGAAATATTTCCCCCTATGATTAGGCTTTGAGTCATTGTTCCCGTGAGGAAGGGTGATAAAAATTCCGCCAGATTTTTTCCGAAAGCTTTAAAAATATCCCGGGCGATCGAATCCCCCACCTGCGCACATTCGGCAAGATCCTTTACGCCTGAAATGGTTTTTCCTGTTAATGCCTTGTACTTGTTTAAGAACCAACGGGTTGAGAAATAATCATCTGCACAACTCTTCCGATAAGGTTGGGAATATAAAAACCCACCTTCCGGTATGCCCTTGCCCCCCGGTAATGGTTTTCCGTCTTCCAGGAATGTTGACCCAAACCCCGATCCCAAGGTCAGGGCTAGCACCTTCTTGAATCCCTGGGCGCCGCCACCCCAATCTTCCCCGAGGGCAAAAGCAGTCGCATCATTGATGAAATCTATGGAGAGCTCTTCACCATTTTTCAAATGACTTAATAGATACTGCTTTATGTTTACGCCAAACAGGCTATCATATTTGAACACACCCTCGTACAGGGCAATTCCTTTTCGATAATCGAAGGGCCCGGGGACAGCAATTCCTATCTTGCTAATATTTTCCTCCCTGGACGTTTCGACAATATGATGAATGATGGATACCCAGGTGTTCAAAACTTCACCTGCAGTTGAACCAGATTCGAGTTGTTTTTCAACATAAGACCCGGGTATAAGTCCCCCCTGAGTTAAAGCGACTAAGCCGCCTGAAACGTGGGACCCACCGACATCCAGACCGACGGCTAATTCATTTTTATGCCCCACCTGGTTTACCTTTTAATGTCTATGGAGTAGGTGAACTTGTCACCGCGGTAGTAGCATAAATTATATTCGATAATTCGTTCACCGGGATCAAGGATTCTTCTTTTCCGGAATAGCAAGGGATCTTCGACCGGTATTTTTAGCTTTAAAGCCAGATCAGCCGTTGCCTTGATGGCATTGATCTCTTCACTGGAAATCACGGGCCTGGTGGAATAGTCTTGTTCAAGGATTTTGTAAAGCGGCCGGTTAAAGTTTTCTTTACCAGTGAGGCCAATTCGGGGGTGAAAATAGGAGACAAATAACACAAAAGGTGTTTCATGGTCGCCCCTTAACCTATCCAGCCTCAAGACCTTTTTTCCCACATTAATGTTCAAAATTGAAGCCAGTTCTTCATCGGCCTCTTCAAACGCGGTTTCCATTTGATAATTCTTGAGCTCAACGCCCCGCTGGCTCATTTCTTGGGTAAAACTGGACCAACTTTCTAAACGGGTAACCACATTTTTAGGAACCACAAACGTGCCAACCCCCTTTTTTCTCACCAGAAGGCCCTCATAAACCAATTTGTTGGTGGCCTGGCGAAGTGTATTCCTGGCAATCCCCAGCCATTTTGCCATATCGATTTCTTTCGGCAAGGGTTTGCCCTGGATGTATTCAGAACGGGTGGACATTTCACGCAGAATATTTTCGACCTGCGCATGAAGTGGGGCTGGATTATTGCGGTCAATTGATATGTTCATATGTTTGAACATAGTAAAAAGAGTACGTTTATTCCAAATAATTTAAATCCTTGCTAGGCACAACCTGATTCCAGCCTGACCGCGAATAATTAAATATTGATGGTTCTTTAATCGCGGGTAAATGGGGTGGCGAAATCTTTTCTGTATTGCGTCCTTTTTGGGATAAGGGGCAGGAGGGTAACTGGTGAGTAGTTTTTCGGAAAAGCCTGAGCAACTAAACCAATAATCATTTACCGCTCACGCATATTGTTCCTGATTAATCCTTATACAAAGCTTTGACCCAATCCGCATCCGCTTCCGATAAGGGCGAACCAAGTTGGGCCGCCGCTTCAACTTGGGACACATTTCGCTGCCCTAACAATACACAGCCTGTAGGGGCATCGGTCAGCAGGGCATCCACCAACCCGTGTATTACCGGTTCGGGGTGTTCTGAAAAGCGTGTTTCCAGTGTTGCTTTGTTGGTTTGCATTTTGTCTATCAAATCCTGGTTGGCAAATTCTTTAACCGTGGCGCGGAAGTCCCCCGTTTCAAAGGAAGCAGGTTCAGTGTATTTACCCGTTAGCAGCCCATGTTTAATCGGTGAAAAAAAACAAATGCCTAAATTATTGGCTTCCACATAATCCTTTAGGCCGGTGGAGGCATAGGTGTCATCCATTACATTGCGGTAAGGCTGAATCACATCCGGGTCAACCCGCTCGATAAATTTCATCACTTTATCAGAGAACCAATCAGAAAGGCCGATAAAACGTGTCTTCCCTTCTTCCTTGAATCGACGCACCGCTTCTAAGGCATCATTAAAATATTGCTCCTGTTTCCCGAAATTGCAGTGATGGAGATACATTAGATCTACACAGTCGGTATTCAGATTTTTCAGAGATCGTTCCATATTTGTGCGCATATGATCCGGGTGGTAATAGTGATTAAAGGGCCCCATATCCCAGCCAACCTTTGTGGCCACAAAAATATCCTCCCTGGGTATCTCACTCCACATGGAGCCAATGACCTGTTCTGAGCGGCCGTCCCCATACACGTCTGCTGTATCCCAATGGTTGATGCCAACTTCATACGCTTTTCTAAGCGCCTTTTTGCTGTCTTCATCCGCCTGGCCGGCCCAGCCAACCGGCGCTTTACCATTCACAAGATTGGCCCCGCCGTAAGACCAAGTGCCTAAACTGATCCGGGAGACTTGAACGCCGGTCCGACCTAAAATTGTATATTCCATTTTAATCCTTTTTTTAAGCAGGGAAGTTAAAGAAGCTTTTACTTGGTATGGAAAAAAGGTGACGTATTTTTGCTGATTATTAAGCGGATTGGGGCTGCACATAATTTCGGCACTATTGCACATCTTTTTTTACACCTTTCATGAATATAGCCCCCACCCTTCCATTCTCGTAGGCCCCGTCCGTGACCTAAGGCACCCTTCCGTGAAATTGGTACAATTATTGTATCAAAAAGGACGGAATTATGACAAAGGCCAAAACCATGAACCGTTATATTGCGTACCTTTCCCTGCTGGGTACTGTTTTCTGCACCGGCGCATTCTTTAATCACCTCATTTCGGGGATAAAGCATGACTACAACCAAGAAGTTGCACGCCTCCAGTCCGAAAATGAATCCTTGCGACTGGAATTGCGGACATTTAAGGATTATGGCCGAAAAGTAACGGTCACAATGTACCGTCCCCTGCCCCATGAAACAGATGCGACCCCCCATATCCTGGCGGACGGAACCCGAATCAAACCTGACAAAGCAGCAGATTATCGTTTTGTGGCCCTGAGCCGTGATATGCTAAAGCGCTGGGGCGGCGATTTTAACTACGGTGACTTCGTCTTGCTCCGGGGCACCGGCAAGAAAGACGGCGTTTACCAAGTGCGCGACACGATGCATAAACGATGGGTCAACACGGTTGATATCCTGGAGTCAAAAACAGCCAAGCCCTATAAATTTTCCGACGTTGAATTATTTAAATACAATATTGAGTCTGCTTCGGAAAGGTCAATTGGGGATACCAGCCCGCCCTCACGAATATTCGGGGGCAGGTGGGAATCCCCGATTTTTTAGACTCTCCGACCCCAACCTAAAGGATGGAAAAATTGTCTGTATTGTTTGAGATACAGTAAAATAATTACCCCGTCCTTTAGGTCGGGGATTATGCGTAATACCCACAAACGAGGGGTTTTCCCGCCTGCCGGACGGACAGGAACCCCTTTCCAAAGCAGACTCAATATTAATTAACAAGACGTTGGTGCCGCTGTAAATCCGTCCCTATAAGCTCGTTCAGAGCGCTTTGCATTTGTCCTCTTTAATGTAATTAATTCATTTTAATCCTTTTATTGAAAGGCGGAAATTTTGGAAACTCTGTCCTTATTATGTCAGCACAATTTCAAATTATCGATATCGGTCACCGCGGCTTCTCCTTGGACCGGGCCCTCTCAGAATTGGAAACAGGCGTCAGTGATTGCATTTTTTCCGGTCAGACGCGTGCGATCAAAGTGATCCATGGTCATGGGACCGGGGCCCTGAAGCGCTGTGTGCGGGAATGGTGCGACAGTCAAACGGGACGTTTCCAGGCGGTCATCCATGGTGAAAACTATGACCTGTTCGATCCCCAATCTGCCGGGATGCGTGCCGACTGCGGCTCGCCTTATGACCCGGACCTTGGGCGCAGGAATGGCGCCGTCACTTATATTTGGCTCTGGTGATTTGACGTGAGGATGGCTTTCCTGTAAATTCCCGGCGCAATGACGGAAGAATATACCCAATACGATCATCTGTTTAAAAATGTGATCCCCAATGCCATTGGGGGCGTACGCATTTTCGGTATGGATGACCCTTACGTGAAACCCCAGGATTATAACAATGTCAACAACCTTGAGAACGGCATTTGGGAGCATTTATTCGTAAATCTCGAGCCATTATTAGATCAGTATTCTTCTCGGGAATACTTGTTGGGTATGCGCGCTCTACCCATTCCCCACGATCGCTTTCCGGAGTTTGATGCTATTTCACCGCTGATCGAAAATTCCACCGATTGGCAACTGATCCCCGTGGCGGGCTTTTTAACGGAAGAGCTGTTTTTTGATCTCAATGCCCATCGCAAATTTCCGGTGACGGATATTATTCGAAAATCCCCCCGCTTCGCCGAAAAATACGCTGGCAGAAATATTCAAAACGATGAAGGCTATACACCGGAACCGGATATTTTTCACGACATCCAAGGGCATGTGCCTTTTCTCATGAATAAGGCTTATGCGGACTTTATGCACGACGTGGGTGTCCTTGGCGATGATATATTGCGGGATGAACGAGGTATGGGTCCGGAACTTGTGGCCCATAACTTAAAGCGGCTGCAGAATTTCGCCTGGTGGACCTATGAATTTGGGGTGATTAAAAATTCGGGCGAGACGGATCATTTCCGCCGCAGAAAAAATGATATCAATTATGAAATTTATGGCGCCGGCATTATTTCATCTTATGATGAAACGTTAAATGTGGTGCAATGTGCCAAAGCTGTATCAGAGCGCTCCCGATTCATTCCCTTTGATATGGAAGAAGTTGTCCTGACCCGCTTTGATTACAGTAATATCCAAGATCGTTATTATGTGATCGAATCCATGAATGATATGTACGAGGCCTTTCGAGATAACCAGGAACTTTTCTGGTTCGAAGGTTAATCACCCGAAGAAAATCCATGAAAAAAACATTTCTTTTTACAGCAGCCTTTTTGCCCTTTTTAATCTATGAGGGATGTGCACCGTCTCCTTCTGCCTTAGCTGAAACCGACCCGGCAGCCCTGATTGCTAATGCCGATTCTCTTTTGAAAACCCGCCCGGGCGATGTGGCATTGCGCACGGCCATTGTCACTGCCCGTCTCAACCTGGCCAAAACAAATCACAACTTGGACGAATACAGGGAAGTGCTCCAACTGGATCCTAAAAACGCCACCGCCAATTATCATATTCACATGGCAGAAGGTAAAGCCCATCATAGAAAAGGGCACAAGAACGGCCAGTGGGACGCCATTCAATCTTTCGCAAAAGCAGCGGCGGCCATTGATTCTTTGGGCGCACCCTTCTATTGGATGGGTCAGGCTTATGAAAAAAAGGACGAAATGGATTTCGAACTTCCTTTGGAAGCTTACGACACGGCCCTTACCCTTTATCTCACCGATGATTTAAAGCCCAAGGTTTCCTCTGCCAGGGAAGCTCTGCTGAAGCGCAAAAAAACCTACGAAGACTTTTGGAAATAATCCGCCGCTTGTCTTTTTATTTTCTTCCCACCATTCACTTTACGCGGCTATTTTTGACTTGATTCAGGAATAGAACAGAGCTAAACTTTCCGTGCCTAATGGCACATGTCCTTAGGTGCCACACAATCCGAGGTAAAGATAAATGGCAAAAAGATTATTATTTAAAAAATCATTCATTTGGGTGTTTTGCGCCCTGTTTGCGTCCAGTCTATTCGCCCAAAAACCGCGAAATATTTCCGGTACACTAGTGGATGCAGAGGGAAAGGGTGTTGCCCAAACAACCGTTTTACTTTTAGGTGAAGACGGTACAGAAGCCCAGCGCACAGAAACGTCAAAGAAACGGCTGGGGCGCGGCGGCGGAAAATTTGAATTCAAAAAAGTTCTGCCCGGCAATTATACATTAGAAGCTGATGCCGGCGATGCGGGCAAACTCACCACTCCCGTTGAAGTGGCCGATAAAAATGTGAAACTGGGCGACGTTGCCCTGGCCGGGGCCGCGGCAACTGCCGGCGAGGAAGAGCCCCCTACCCGTGAACCCGTCGGAGAAGCACCGACGGAAGGACCCGGCCCTGATGCGGTCGAATTCACACCAGACCCGGGAAAAGATTATATCCTCAATGAACTCAGTTTTGAAATTAAAAAGATGACCGCTGAACTCAAGTACCTCAACGAGGAATTAGAAAATTTGAAAGCCCTCAGTAAAATGTGGGTCAACCCCCTGGCCATCTATTCCAAAGAAATCATCATGAAAAACGGCTCCACCGTTTTTGGTAAAGTCGTTTACCAGGATGAAGAATCCCTGAAGGTGGAAACACTGGTGGGCTACCTGATCATCAACCGCAAAGATGTGGTCAGGATTGTGGATAATGTTGTCACCGAAGAACAGGCGGAATATGTGCCGGAACAGGTCCGTGACAGCTACACACCGCCGCCCATGCCCAAACTGGCGGAACCCCAATACACTTCCGCTGAAAGAGGTGCGGCGAAACAATACTCCGCCAACTGTGTCCTGGTGGGCAATATCAGTGAAAAGAAAGACGCTCAGGGTAACATTGTATTTAATGGCGAAATAAAAAATATCGGCGGACGCAGGGCCGACTTTGTCAAAGTCGATTTTGTGTTTCGCAAAAACTGGAGCGGCGAAACGAAGACACTCACCACATTCGTAAGGGGTGGGTATCACACATTCGATTCGGGCATCACCACTGATGCCACCCTGCTTCCGGGAGCCACCGGGGCCTTCGAGCTTTATGTCCCCCATGACTTTGGTTCCTTCATCGGTTACTCCTATGTAATCGACTGGGAGGAATACGAATAATGGGTTTCGGGGATCCGATGAACCGAATCAAACCGCTGATAAACGGACTGGCAATCCTGACTATGATCGGTTCACTGGGTGCCCAGGAAACACCCCTTTCTGAAATATTCTTTTTAGACCTTGGCATTGTCATTGAGCCCCCCAAAGGGTCTGAAAATTATTCCCGCCTGGTTAAAAAACCTTCAGAGGAAGTTTCATTCAAAATCAAAAAAGTTGAAAGCGGATCGGTATATATGGCATCCAGCGAAGAGTTGCTTTCTACCCTGGGCCGGATCAACAAGCGCATCGAACGGTTAGAAAACTCCTTTCACACTGAGATGAATGCTTTGAAGCAGGAGAATGTGGCCCTTCGAGTAGCTTTGGCTGAAATAAAAAATCCCGTAAAAATTGTGCCAAATCAACCGGAGCCCATTGTAAGCGCACCTGTGAAGAAAACTGAACTGGTTGCGGAAGCTCCAGCCGAACCATTGACCCCCCAGCGGGACCCTGAGCCAGCACCTGTTTTTAATCATTCAACTTATATGTCAGGTGTATTCGCTTATCAGCGGGAAGATTACCAAGCGGCGCTGGGTAAATTTTCGACACTTCACTTGGGTGCGGCGCCCAAAAAGACAGCAGAAAATATTTTATACTGGATGGCAGATGCCTACCAGCAAACCGGCCAATACGAAAAGGCCTTATCGCTCCTGAATAAAATCACCACCACCGGAACCCTGAGAATCGATGATGCGCTGGTCCAAAAAGGGCTGCTGCACCGGAAGATGGGCAATGAAGATTTGGCCCTGATTGCCTTTAGTGATGTGGTCTCGCAATATCCGAATAGTGAATACCTTCGTTTAGCTCAAATGGAATTAAAAAAATCTGACGGAATAAAATGAAACAATTAACCCGCCTGATAACCCTATCCTTCATTTTATTATCCATAGCCTTTGGCGCTACCCGCGTGGCCTACCTAAGGCCCGGGCCGATGATGAAAATTCCCTACACCTCAATCGGTCCCTCGCCCTATTTATTTACGGCCGGGTTTGGTTCTGAACTTCACAATCTTTCGCCCTTTAATACGGCCGGTGGGGCCTATTTCAGTATGGAGACCAATGGTTGGACTTTTGGTTTTTCCACTGCCCAAGGCGCCGACACCACACGACTGGCCAACCTGGAAGTGTCCACTTATAAAGCGCCGGTGGAATTTGGATTTCATCTTCAAAAGCGCGTCTATGTTCGAAATAATATTTCTTTCACGGTTGGTCTCCAGGATATTGTATTCGAAAACAGTACCGGCGGCCTCAATCTCGATCCGAAAGAATTGTCCTTTTTTGGCATCGTAAGCAGCCAAAAACAAATGGGCCAATACAATATGAATACCTTTATCGGTTTCGGTACGGGCGGCTTTGGCGCCATTGATACTGTCAGAACAGATACACTTTCTGAGCAGCCGACCGGAACCAACGCTGGCGTATTTGCCGGCGCCGTTTTTAATACGCCTTACCTGGAAAAATGGGGCGGTGTAGATATTGTGGGTGAATTCGACGGGAATGGTATCAATGTGGGACTCCGCATCCCCCTTACCTCGGATTATCGCCTGAACCTAGGATTCACCCACATAGAAAAATTACCGAAGTGGAAAGAACGATATTGGGAAGGCCATGCCGGTTTAACCATTGGTTTTGAAATTACGGCCCCCAGGGGAGCCCTGATTAAAACACCCGGCGCCGGCCCGGCACCACCCGTCTATCAGCCCGGACCGGTCCATATGGCCGAGATGGATACGACCCTGATGCTGGCCGATTATACCGTGCACACCTTGCGGGACTCCATGGGCATGATGACCAATGAAATGCGGAACCTGATGACGCGCCTTTCAGCGATGGAACAACATTCCAAATTCTTAGAAGATTCACTAAAAGCGATTCGCTTGAATACGAACG
Source organism: uncultured bacterium (assembly GCA_964343505.1). Lineage (GTDB taxonomy): Bacteria > Fidelibacterota > Marinisomatia > Marinisomatales > TCS55 > TCS55. The sequence goes on along the minus strand of CAYFJU010000039.1, from coordinate 8,807 downwards.
TGGATGAACAGAAAATGAATGATGCCATGCGGCATCTATCCCGGTCCCTGCGCTACTTTTACGCCGGAAATTACCGGGCCTCTCTGCAGGAAGTTGAAGCGGCATTGGAATTGAATCCAAACTTGGCCCTGGCCTATGCGCGGCGGGGTTCGATATACTATAAATTGGGGGATATTCAGCGCGCTACTATTAACTGGAATTTGGCTTTGCGTATGGATCCGGAATATGATGATGTGCGCAACGTGTTGAAAGCATTACACGAAAACCGTTTAAAATCAACCAGCATGATTGAGGAATAAATATGGATATTGCAACCCTTGTCGGAATTATTCTAGGAACGGCGGCCATTGTTGGCAGTATTTTTTTAATGACACCGAATTTAGGCATGTTTGGGTCATTATCAAGTTTTGGTATTGTATTTGGTGGCATGCTAGCATCTGTTTCAGTTGCCTTCCCTCTCAAGGATGTACTGCAGTTGGGGAAAGCCATGGCCGCTGTCTTTAAGGGGAGTAAAGATTCCCTGGGCGGCATTGTGGATGAAGCAGTTGAAGCATCTGAAGTCGCGCGCAAAGGTGTCGCCGATCTGGAAAACCATGTAGGAAACATCAAAAGTTTCTTCTTCCGGGACGGCGCTCAAATGGTCATCGATGGCTATTCCCTGGATGAGCTAACAGAAATACTGTTTACCAGAATTGAATACAGAGAATTGCGCGAAAGCACCCAGGCCGGGTTATTCAAATCCATGGGCGTGATGGCCCCGGCGTGGGGCATGGTGGGAACACTCATTGGACTTGTGGTTATGCTGTCCGGTTTTGGTGAAGGGGGTACAGACACCCTGGGCGCCGGTATGTCCGCGGCGCTGATTACAACTTTTTATGGTGCCGTGTTTGCTAACCTGTTCTTCCTGCCCATGGCGGATAAACTTAAAACACGCATCACCTTTACCAGCACAATTCAAAATTTACAGGTGGAGGCAGCACGGCTCATTCATCAGAAGAAACACCCGATTATTGTCCGGGAAAAATTGAACTCCTTTATTCCACCCAAAGAATGGAAAAAAGACGAGGGTTAAGCTAAATGGCTACCACGCCTCCAGAGAAAAAGAAATTTATCAAAAAGGGCATGAGCCTTGTTGATGAGGGCCTGCCCGGTTGGTTTGCTACGTTTGCCGATATGATGACCCTGCTCTTTGCTTTTTTCGTGTTATTGGCCGCCATATCAACGATTGATCCCGTCAAACTGCAGAATATGGCTGATGGAATGGGTAAGTCTGTCGGAAAAAAGAAAAAGATTGAAAACCAGGCCATGTCCCTTGGTGATATTCAAAAAGCGGCCCAAAAAATGATTGAAGAAATGGAAGCGGACCCTAAGACTGGGGAAAAACCTGTTGAAGTTTCCACCAGTCCCAAGGGTGTTACCATTGGGATTTCTTCTGATATCAGTTTTCGCTCCGGATCAGCGGAAACCAAACCGGAATTTCTCGATATATTAAAGAAAATTTTGCCCACTGTAGAAGAATCCTATTTTCAGATTGCTGTGGAAGGCCACACGGATAGTGATCCGCTGACGGGTGCATTAGTGGTGAAATACCCCAGTAACTGGGAATTATCCGGGGCCCGGGCTGCGGCTGTTGTACGGCAAATGATATCTTTAGGTGTAGACCCCACCCGGCTGGAAGCGGTCGGATATGGAGAATTTGTTCCAAGGGATAGAAAAAACACCGAATTACTTTCAAAGGCACTGGTCCAGAAATACAATTCTAACCCTCAGCAAAAAGCGCGCAACCGGCGTGTTGAAATCACATTTTTAGCCCCTCACGGCGGCCCTGTGGGGAGATCGGAAGCCAGCACCGGTGAAACGGGGGATAAGTAGAAAATAATTCATATGAATAAGGGAGTTGATATGAAAAAGCGGAGTAACAGGGTATTGTCCTTTGCCCTCACAATCGGACTTATTTTAAGTGCGGGTCTTAGTCAGACAAGCGGTTATTTGGCCCAGAAACTGATGATCGAAAATGACCTGCGTAAACGAATTGCAAATGCGCTTGAGAAAGTGATTGATAATCGCAAATACGTGGTTGACGTGAGCGTTGACCTGGAGATTAATAGCGCCATTGAAAGCCAAACAACATATTCACCGGGCGGTCGCAAAGGAAATGCCATTGAATCGCTGAAGGGGGCCGAAGATTTACTCAATGCCAAGGAACCCCCCACTAGCGGTAGTGTCGGCCTGCCCATCCCGGGGTTCGATTTTACAGCCGAAACGCCTCCTGTCAAAAGTGCCGAAACAACTCCCGCGGCAGAATCGGCTCCCATGGAATCCCCGGCGCCAAGAGATAATCTGGTCTCCCGGACACAGACAGAAAAACGCCCGGCCATGGCCAGCATCCGCAATATGGAAATCAGCATTATTATCCAGGAAGGGGCGGCCCCGGAACTCATTGAAAACATCCGCCAAGTGGTGATGGTTGCCTCCCGCTTCAACCGGCCCCGGGGAGATGTGCTCAGCATTATGACCGCCAGTTTTAAAGAACGCCGCGATGAAAAAACTGCTGAACAAGTGCTCTTAAAAAATATTGCTGAAAAACTTGAATCCCTGGAAAGCCAGCGCGAACGGTTGGGTGAAGTGGATTGGAAACAGGAACTGGAAAATTATAAAGATTCGGAAGCGGAACGCCGGCAGGAAGATCGGCTTTACTTTCAGTCCAAACTGGCCGAATTTGAAACGGCCGCCCGCGATCAGTCCTATGATCTGGAAAAACAGGCCATGCTCCGTCAGGATTCTGTCCGACTCCAGGCGCTCAATGAAGAAATTCAAAACTTGAAGGCGTTTTTGGGAACGGCAGACCTAACCGATTCTGCCGCCACTGAAGCCCAATCCTCCGTTCAACAAAAATTGAAAGAAAAGACCGACCTGGATGCGCAGATTGCTGAGAAACTGGCCATGCTGGATCAGGTCCAGACTGACCTGGACAGTCAGACCCGTAGCGGAGGCGGTAACACTGGAATGATTATTTTTGTATCCATTCTCGGCGCCCTGGTGATTATGTTGATTGTTGTGCTCGTTTTTGTTTTAATGAACAAGCCGAAACAGCAGATGCCGCCCCCTCCCCCGTGGATGATGTATCCGCCACGGCCTAAAAAAAAAGATAGGGGAAATGGTGCAGAACAAGCAAAACCAGTAGCGCCCCCTCCCCCGGAACAGCCGAAAGCGGAAGATATTAGTGTGCTTCAAAGTGAAGTGAATGATATGAAACAGGCCGTTATATCGATGAGTGTTGGGCAACCCCAGGCCGCTTCAAAAATAGTGAAAGATTGGATTCTGGAAGAAGCTCCACCCGAACCTGAGCCTGCCGCCTCGGCAGAACCAGAAGATGATGGCGGCAAAAAGAAGAAGAAAAAGAAAAAATAAGAGGCCTTTATGATTTCAGATTATAACAGACTTTCCGGCCTGCAAAAGGTGGCCATCCTGTTCTCTATCCTTGGAGAAAGCCTCGCCCTGAACCTGGTTAAGGATTTGGACAAAACGGAAATTCGCAAGATTCGGGCAGCCATGCGCGGGGTAGAAAATGTTGCCTTTGCTGTTAAAAAGCAGGTTATGGAAGAATTTTACTTTGCCTTTGTCAGTGAAAAATTCCAAGAAAATGAAGAATCCGACGAACCAAAAAAGCCCTTTGCCTTTTTAAATGAATTAACGGATGAACAAATTATAGCCCTGTTAATTACGGAAACACCGCGCGTCATTGCCATTACCATTGCTCAATTGCCGAGCGAAAAACGCATGATGGTCTTAAACCGCATCAGTGAAGAGGAAAAGGGACAGGTGCTGCTTAGTATTGGCAACCTGAATGATGTGCCTCTTGAAGCTGTTGTTCAAATTGCCAATAAACTGCAGAAAAAATCGAAACAGTTGCCGAAAACAGTCTCCTTTTCCCGGGGCGGCGGCAAAGATTTAGCTGATATTTTGGGTTCTATGGATCCAGATGATGAAGAAATGTATATGGCCAACCTTGAGCAGGAAAACCCCGAACTGGCTGAAGAGGTTAAAAAGTATCATATAACCTTTGAAACAATTTTTGAAATTTTCCCGGACAACCTACTGCGAGATCTCATGAATGCGGTGGACTTGGACTCGGTGGCCATGGCCCTCAAGGGAATTGACCAATCGACTGCCGATCGGGTGGTCGGTATACTGCCGAAAAAGAAACAGGCCATGTTCGAACCCGTCGAAGGCGCTGTGCCCAAGCGGGAAGTCGATGGCGCCCGTAAATCCATTGTTCAAGCTGCTAAACAGATGGAGCGGGACGGGGCCTTCAAAATTGAGGACCTCGTCGGCGGTGAAACCGTAGAATAAATCCGCTTCTAAAAATCGCTTAGAGAAAAACCCCGTCCCGATGTCATCGAGATGGGGTTTTTTTATTCCGTATATCCTGCCAGTTCCCTGGCTGAAGGATCATTCGTTTCAACCCATTTCGGCATCCAAAAATGGGGAATCAAAGTCACATGTTTTCCAAATAGGGATTCGAAGACTTTTCTATAATAATAGCTTTCCTTCAAAATTGGCGTGCAATGAGTATATTGCTGCGCGTCTGTTTCAAACTCAACATCGGTTATTTGCTGATCTACAAACCCCTGAAGAACCCTGTGCCAAGAATTTTCTTTGGCGCTGACACCATCGGAAAAGGCGCATTTTCGACGCCACAATACCGATTCGGGCAAAAGGTCCATTTCGGAAAAGGCTTCCCGCAACAGGTATTTTTCCATGCGATCTTGGCCATCAAACATTTTCTTCCCGGCGGGAATTGATAAATAATATCTGACAAATTCCTTATCCAAAAATGGCGTTCGCGCTTCCAATCCGTTGGAACTGATAGAGCGGTCGGAACGGAGCACATCAAAACGGTGGATTTCATCAACCAGTCTTTTACACTCTGCCTGAAATGCTGAAGCCGACGGTGCGTGCTTCATATAAACATATCCGCCGCAGACCTCATCACTGCCGTCCCCGTTGAAAATGACTTTACAATCTGAATTTTCCCGAATGTACTTTGATACAAGATAGTTCCCCACACTGGCCCGGACGGTGGTCGTATCGTAGGATTCAATGTTATAGATGACCATTTCAATCGCATCTAAAAAGTCCTGCTCGGATATTTGAACTTGGTGGTGGTCGGTCCCCAGGTGATCCGCCACCGCTTGCGCATAATCCAAATCCACACTGCCGGGCATACCGATTGAAAATGTCTTTAAGGGTGGACCAACATGATAACGATTCACCAGGGCCGAAATCAGGCTCGAGTCTAATCCACCTGATAAAAGAGAACCGATTTCCCGTTCAGCCATCATGCGCTTTTTTACAGCATCTGTAATTCTTGAGCGTATGCCCTCTAGTATATCACCTTCATTAGCCTGGGTTAAATCAGTCGAATGATGGAAATAATATTGGTTGAATTGATCTGTTGACTTCTGCCACCAATGGCCCGGTTTAAAGGGGTCAACCTGATCACAAATTTCCGTTAAGGGTTTCGCTTCTGAGGCAATTAGCACTTCACTGCCTTTGCGTCCGATAAAGCCCGGGCGTACACCAAAAGGGTCCCGACCGGCAAACAACTCATTTTTCTCCCGATCATAAAGGACAAACATAAAAACACCATCTAAGGCATTCACTGTTTTCTCAATGCCGAATTTTTTATACATATGCAGAATGATTTCACAATCCGATCCGGTCTTAAGATCGAACCCATGGTTATCTGCCAGCTTGCGATAGTTATAAATCTCCCCGTTGCAAATCAGTGAAATACGCCTGTCCTGGGGATAAAAGAGCGGCTGGTTGCCCGCTGCTGTCGTGCCAACGATGGCCAGGCGGTGGAAGGCAAACATCACATCTTCACCGACCATTTGAACGCTGGAGTTATCCGGTCCCCGGTATTGTATTTTATCCACATGGGGTTTCAACTCTTGCCACCCCATGGATTCGCCTGCATATGAAAATATTCCACACATTGTTTTTTCCTTTAATTTTTGAGCATAAAAAAACCCCCACAACCTTGCGGCTATGGGGGTTTTCATAAAGTCTTGTGTCCCGTCAGGTTACACGGGAGCCCCCACGCCAAAACCATTGGCGTTATTATTGTTTTTATTATTGAGGGCGATTATGTAACGCATATCGGTGGCGAACCTAAGTTTTAATCATGATTCGGGTCAAATATTTTATTTACAAGATTTAACCCTTGTAAATCAGGCATCCATAAAAAACGGCCCTTTGGTATCATATGATACTATTTGATTAATACCATTTTCCGTGTTTCAGTGAAAACCTGGCGACTTTCCTTTGAATCAGCCGTTAGGTTCAGCAAATACATCCCAGCCGGTACCTTGTTACCATTTTTATCCGTACCATTCCAGGTTTTGCGTTTATAACCCGCAGATTCATTCCCATTAGTCCAACGGGTAACTTCGTTCCCTCTCAGATCATAAATCACTAAGGAAACTGAACTGGCTTCCGGTAGGTCGTATTGAATGGTGGTAGCTGGATTGAATGGATTGGGGTGATTTTGTGACAATGAATAAGATTCAGGCAACATTAATATTTTAGGGTCAAATCCACCACCGCTGCCATAGGTAACATACTTTGTTGATTCGGTTGTTTCTCCCTCTTTTGTAATGACAATTTTTAATGTGAAATTTGTGCTTATCATTTTGTCATCATGGGAACTGCCATTGCCTCGAAATGACCAAGAGCTAACACCATCTTCTTTCTTGTACCATTGATAGGTCACTAGTTCGTTAGGATAGCCACCATTCGCGTGTGCGGTGTAGGAGCCTGTTTCCAGAAACCCTAATGACGATGGCCCGGTGATAAAGACACTTATTGGTGAATCGTTTTACCCATTAAGTGTTGTAGTCCCCAAATTGTTTGGGTCAAGCCAATTTTTTAACTGTGTAGATGAGCTACCACCATAGTTCCAGGACATTGAAAATTTACCGTAATATGTTCCTTTTAGAGAATCGCAAGGTGCAAATCCATTGCCTCCGTGATCTTGACCTACAACTCTAAAATTTTGATCAAACAATGGTGAACCTGAAGATCCTCTTTCTGTTGAACCTGTCTCCCAATTTTCAACATACCAGTGTGATCCTAAGGGATGATTATTTTCCCATTCGCTCGAAATAGCCGGATCATTATCAATTGCCAATTTTTTTATATCACCCATCGGATGATGGATTCCCACGGAAGATTGTGGTGCAGTATCGATGTTTGACCAACCTGCAAGATAAACATTATAGGATGAAGGGGGTTTTTGACTTAGCTCCATTAAAGCAAAATCTGAAGCGCTGTTATTCGCTCTTAGGGTCATCCCCGAAATTGAGTTTGGAGTCGGTTCGGTTGGTGGATTTGAGCAACCCGAACTTTCATAGTTAAACCACACAATCCATGTATTCTGGGTACCATCAAGACAATGGTTTGCGGTTAAAAATATGGCGTGTAATCATCATTAACATTATTTACAAGCGCTCCTGAACACCACCGGGTACCGTTTCCGAGCAAAACCATACCGACCGATCTTATTCTATTGTCATACGTCTCATCAAAACACCTTGCATTCTTTTCACAAGCGCCAGAATCCCCAAAACCAACAATTTTAGATCGCTTAAGTTTATTCTGAACTATTTGAAACATGTTCCTGTAGCCATGGACTATTCTTCCTATCTGAATTACTCCTTTCTTTTTCACATTTGCAGGTTCATAGTATTCCAAAATGGTGATGGGACCTTTTACCAAAGAAGTAGAAAACTTTCCATGTGGTTTATTGTTTTTTTCCGTAAAGGCACCTAAAATCATACTTTTAGATGGATTATACAAAAAAAGTGTTGCCCCCGGAGGAAGCCAGATCTGGTCATATATTAGATTTAGTGAAAAGGCGGTTGTTGCCACAATTTTCAAACGCCAAAGACGGCCTCCATCGGGGAGTGCCTCCCAAACACCAGAATTTTCCAAATTATATGAAACATCAAAACCATACCCAAATCTGTAGGGTGTATCGGGAGGAGCATTCTTATCTTCATTGATAAGTGACGGTACATCAACAGGTTGCATGGTTAAAAGTGGTATATCCTGCCGCATGGAATGTATGAAACTTTTGGGAATACCACCATCACCGATTTGACCATTAAGTAATCCAAGGACAAAAAATCCCATAGATAACACAGTACACTTTACTCTCATGATTAACTCCTTATTTACTTTAGTTTATAACTATTTAAAATTCCGTTTTGATTTTCCATCATCATAGAATAAGATTAAATTATTTTTTTTTGATTTGGTAAGATACGGTAGACCTAAGAGCTCCATCATAAATCTCATCCTGGGAATCGCCACAATACACTTCAGTTATAAATAAAATTTGAAATTTTAGTAAATCTTTACTAATAGGCTCGTAACGTCCCGCATAGGTATTACAATCTGATTGGCCTTTTAAAGTGCTATCTTCAAAAAACTCTAGGGTATACACTTCATTTTTGTTCACAGGAATCTTTCCTTCACCTTGGGGTTCGAAGGATTGAAGTGTCCAAAGGTGGCCGGTAAGATTTTCCGAAGTATGTGTATTATGTGAATCCTGGCAAGATATGAACATAATTGTCAGAATTAGGATTAAATGAATTTGCTGTATTCTTTTCATGGCTTCTTATTACCTCCTTACGTTGGTTGCTGAGAGTGTGCCTGCCTTTAAGTGGGTAATTGGCCTTTCAGACATTTTGATTCATTCTATTTGTAAGCAAAATACGGAAGTGGTTCTTGGTCTCTTT
>CAYFJU010000038.1:0-28769 GCA_964343505.1 uncultured bacterium | reverse complement strand
TTTGGGCAATTATGCAGCCTGATTTTTTACTTGGTTTAACCTTAGAATACAGGCACGGCGCCGAATGGAGGATACGAATCAGATAAGCTTGCTTATGGTTCCAGGGCAATTATTTTAGAAATGATTCCTGCCTCTACTACCGTTCCGGTAGACAGGCGCTCTGCACATCATTTCAATCCCCTGAATCGAAAGTAAAAGGCCACTCTTGTCTGATATCCAAAAACGAAAAAGGCCCCGCCCGATTAATCGGGACGGGGCTTTTTAATTATTAGAAGGTTTTTCAAAACCTTCTGTCATCATAATACTTATTTGGCAGCATTCTCGTGTAGTTTTACCACGATTGGACTGGCAATATAGATGGATGAGTACGTCCCCACAATCACACCAATGATCATGGCCAAAGCAAAATTATGGATCACCTCGCCGCCAAATAGGAACAGCACAAACACAACGAAAAATGTCGTCAGTGAAGTGATAATGGTTCGTGAAAGTGAATCATTGATGCTGTGGTTGACGATTGAATAATAAGACTCCCGTTTGGACGCTTTTACATTCTCCCGAATGCGGTCAAAAATAACAATCGTATCATTGAGGGAATAACCGACAATGGTCAGGAAGGCCGCAATGATGGGTAAACTGATTTCATACCCTAACAGTGAAAAAATCCCCAATGTCACTAATACATCATGCGTCAAGGCTGCGATTGCACCTAAGGCAAACCGAAATTCAAATCGGATGGAAATGTAAAGCAGGATCAAACCCAAAGCTGAAATGATAGCCATTACGGCTTTTCCGCTCAATTCGGAACCGATCTTAGGACTGACGGTTCCTTTACCTAAAATGAAATCTGTTTTTTCCCCCGGTACTTGTCCCGGGAATGCGTTGTAGAGATGATCCAATATTTTTTGGGCGAAATTTTGGGGTGCATTCTCAATGTGAGGAACACGGATCAAAACCGAGCTCTCACTTCCAAAATGTTTGATCTCTTCACGGCTGAAATCAAAGGATTGTCCATCAATATTCACATTCCCCATGGCTGATCGGACGGCGGTCACATCCATGTCTTCAGTGTACTGAACGGATACTAAGGTACCGCCTTTAAAGTCGATACTCAGTTTCGGTCCCCCGTTCACCACCAGGGAAATCACTCCGGCCAGGATCACAAATGCAGACAGAATCGCGCCCAGCTTCCGCTGCCGCATAAAATCAATATGGGTTTCTTTAATAATTCTCATATGCTCAACTTGGTTAAGCCTTTACGGCTGGTAAAAGAGTTAAAAATTGTACGGGTTACAAAAATGGCTGTAAACATGGACACCAGGATGCCCCAGAATAATACTGTTGCAAATCCTTTAATCGGACCGGTACCGAACTGCCACAGGACCAAGGCAGCGATTACCGTGGTCACATTGGCGTCAATAATGGTGGTGAGGGCGCGTTCATATCCTCCGTCCACGGCTGCACGAGGTGTTTTGCCTTTGCGCAATTCTTCACGGATCCGTTCAAAAATAATCACATTCGCATCGATGGACATACCCACAGTGAGGATCAAACCGGCGATACCGGGGAGGGTCAAAGTGGCTTGCAGGGATGCAAGAACAGCTAAGACGAGAACAATATTCCAAATGAGTGCGAAGTCTGCAATCGTTCCGGAGATTCGATAATAAATCAGCATGAATACCAGAACAAGTCCCAAGCCAATCAAGACTGACTGAGTACCCCGGCGAACGGAATCGGCTCCTAATGAAGGACCAACGACCCGTTCTTCAATGATATCCACCGGCGCCGGCAATGACCCGGCACGGAGGACGATGGCAATATCCTTGGCTTCATTGATATTCTCAAAACCTTCGATTCGGGTTCCGCCACCTGAAATTTTTTCTTTAATATTTGGCGCCATGTGCACTTTTTTATCCAGTACAATGGCCACTTGGCGGCCCACATTGGAACCGGTGACGATGGACCATTTACGGGCGCCATCAGAATTCATCGTCAGGTTGACAATGGGCTGACCTGCCGAAGTGCTGCCCTGCTGCCCCAAATTGGCTTTCGCTTCTTCAACGACACCTCCGGTGAGTTCAGCTTCATTTTCAAGCAGATAGAGGCTGTACATTTTTTCAACGGTGCCATCCACTAAGGGATATTCTTCCGCTTTATGGCTGAAGAGAAATGTGCCACCAACAGCGGCTAGTTTTTCCTGGACCTCGGGACGTTCTAAAATTTTTATGACCGCATAGGCATTCTTTTCCGGTACGCCAATGTCCCGGCCTAAATTTCTAAGCATAGAAGAGAAGGGGCGCTCGGCAAACATTTTTTGATCCACAACCGCCGAGTCGGATGGCGTGCCCGCATCTTCTGTTTCACCAAACAATTCACTCACTGAAACAGTTTGATCATCACTTTCTGAAGGCTCTTCCCTTTTTTCCGCCTGGGCAGATTCACTCACGGCTGCAATGGATTCATCACCTTTCAGGACCTGATCAATTTTAATCATAATCTCATTGGTGGTGTTCACATCTTTCACGATGAAGAATTCCAGTAAAGCTGTGCTTTCTAATAAGGCGCGGGCTCTTTCAGAATCCTGAACACCGGCCAATTCAACAATGATGCGCTGGCTGCCCTGTTTTTGGATGGTTGGTTCAGCAACACCGAATTGGTCCACACGGTTTTGAAGAATTTCCAAAACACGATTAATCGCATCTTCCGCTTCTTCCTTAAGGGCTGCGAGGATATCATTATTGCTTGAACCGTAATCATAATAATAACGGGATAATTTGAGGTTATTGTCGCTGGAAGCGGTCGTAAATGAAGTAAAGAAATCTGCTTCCGGGGTTTTTATCAGTTGATCCCGAACCGATGCGACGGAACGATTGAATTTACTATCTTTGTTTTCCGCAAGGTTTTCCATCAGGGTGGGGAGGTTCACTTCGAGAACGATATACATACCGCCCTTCAGATCCAGCCCCTGTTTGATGGTACGGGATTCAACCTGCTCGAGTTTTCCTTCTTCCCGCAGGCTCTCTTTTTCAGCGTCGGATAAACCCTGATACTGGATGGAAGGCCAAATGGCCCACATGGCCCAAGTGAGTACAAGGCCGATGATTAAAAATCTGGGTGTTAGTTTACTTTTCATGGAATTTTAAAATTATAGGGTTAAAAAAGCCGCCGAATATACCTTTCTCCCCTTCAGGATGGCAATGGATATCCTGTTTTTAAAATATAAATCTGACTAAACCATGGGAATAATAATTTGACCATCCGCACCACCGATGGCGATGGCCTCCCCGGTCAAAAACCATTGCGTCGTTATTGCGCAGGCGATTCCATCCAATTCATCCTGGGTGTATTTTCTATTATCGAAGGTGATATACTTTTGGAAAAAAGTTTGAATTGCTTTGTGATCTTTTCTGGATACCCCGACACGATCAAATGTTGCACCAGGATATACTTCAATCACCTGAATATCCATTTTTTCAATTTTGTTTTTAAGGTGAATACCCCGTTCGGTCAGCATACGCATGGGACCGATCGTAATGGGGAAAAAGCGGATTCCCCGTTTGCGAAGTTCTAAATCGCATGATCTAAAATGGACATCATTTTGATCATCAATCGTTTTACGACCGGGCGGCAAGGATAGGGGTGCGTCAATTCCAATGATTTTTGGATGATCTGCTTCGATAGACTTTAATATTTCATCATCCGAATTGAGGATGGACGCGGTTGCTTTTCCATTTTCAATGATGCTATAGCCTGAATCTCTTTTAGGGCTGCCGGCTAAATCCAGTCCGCCAATTAATTGGTTATGGAGAAGGTTTTTCAGGAGAGGACGCCCAGGTCTTTCCCAACTTTTGTGAAGGCAACTACGGCGCGATCGAGATGTTCTTTTTCCATCCCGGCGGAAATCTGGACGCGAATCCGCGCTTCTCCTTTTGGCACGACTGGAAAGAAAAACCCAATAACATAAATACCTTCATCCAACAGGGCTGCAGCCATTTTTTGCGCCAAGACCGCATCATAAAGCATGATCGGCACGATGGGATGAATCCCTTCCTTGATGTCGAAACCAGCGGCCGTCATTTTTTCACGGAAGTAGATTGTATTATCTTCAAGCTTATCTCGCAATGCTGTGGTAGCTGAAAGCATTTCAAATATTTTAATACTGGCCGCTACAATAGCAGGTGCCACTGTATTTGAGAATAAATAGGGCCGAGACCTTTGGCGAAGCAGATCAATGATTTCTTGTTTTCCTGTTGTAAATCCACCGGAAGCGCCGCCTAACGCTTTGCCCATTGTAGAGGTCCAAACATCCACTTTATCCATCACACCGCAGTATTCCGCAGAACCGCGACCGGTTTTGCCTACAAATCCCGTAGCGTGGGAATCGTCCACTATCACCATCGCATCATACTTTTCTGCTAGAGCGGTGATCTCATCCAACTTAGCGATATAACCATCCATTGAAAACACACCATCGGTGGCGATTAGTCTTAATCTGGCACCCTGTGCCTCTTTCAGTTTTTCTTCAAGGTCAGCCATGTCGCTGTTGGCGTAACGAAATCGTTGTGCTTTACAAAGACGAATGCCGTCAATGATGGAAGCGTGATTCAAGGCATCGGAAATGACAGCGTCCTCAGGGCCCAACAATGTTTCAAATAATCCACCATTGGCATCGAAGCAGGATGTGTATAGAATCGTATCATCAGTACCGAAAAATTCGGAAATTTTCGCTTCTAATTGTTTATGAAGGTCCTGCGTCCCGCAGATAAACCGAACCGATGCCATTCCGAATCCATGATCGTCCAGGGCTCCTTTTGCGGTTGCAATCACATCAGGGTTGTTAGCCAAGCCCAAATAATTATTGGCACAAAAGTTGAGGACTTCACCACCTTCCCTGGTGTTGATACCGACACTTTGGGGTGTGGTAATGGTCCGTTCTTTTTTATACAATCCCTCCGCTTCGATTTGGGAGAGGGTGTCTTGGTATATTCGTTTTGATTCACTCATTATTATTTAGCCGCTAAGGTCGCGAAAACACACAAAGTATTCAATCTCTTAGTATTTCTTGGTGTTCTTCGCGGCAAAAAAATTACCATTCAAGGACTACTTTTCCGCAGTTTCCCGATGCCATGATATCGAACCCTTTTTGAAATTCATCCACCGGAAACTGATGGGTGAGTACATCCGAAATATCCAATCCGCTGCGGAGCATTTGGGTCATCTTGTACCAGGTCTCATACATTTCGCGCCCATAAATACCTTTGACATGAAGGCCCTTAAAAATGATATCGTCCCAGTTGATCTGGGTGGATTCAGGCAGGAGTCCCAGCAGGGCCACATGGCCGCCGTGATACATGCTTTCCAGCATATCCTTGAAAGCAGAAGGATTTCCCGATACTTCAAGACCGACGTCAAATCCGTTAACCATATTCAATTCCTTGTAAGAATCGCGGATATTTTCTTTCGATACGTTGATTGCTTTAGTGGCACCGAGTTTCAGGGCTAATTCCAAGCGGAATTCATTGATATCGGTGATGACCACATTCCTCGCGCCCACAAATTTGCAGATGGCCACGGCCATAATGCCGATGGGGCCGGCGCCGGTGATGAGCACATCCTCGCCCACCATTTCATAAGACAAGGCTGTATGGGCAGCATTGCCAAAGGGATCAAAAAAAGCCGCAATCTCTGATGGTATATCTTCGTGAATCGGCCAGACATTGGATTCGGGAATGACTAAATATTCTGCGAAAGCGCCGTCACGATGAATACCAATACCAACTGTTTCATGACATAAATGTCTTTTACCTGCGCGGCAATTGCGGCAGTAGCCGCAGGTGATATGCCCTTCACCGGAAACACGATCACCTTGTTTATAATGGGTCACGCCGGGACCGATCTCTTCTACGATACCGCAGAATTCATGTCCGGTAACTAAAGGAAGGTTAAGCGTTCGCTGGGCCCATTCGTCCCATTTGTAGATATGAAGGTCTGTCCCGCAAATGGCCGTATGGCTCACCTTGATTTTGACATCATTGGTGCCGCATTCGGGAATGGGCACATCTTCCATCCAGATGCCTTGTTCAGGTGATTTTTTTATTAAAGCCTTCATGAAATTTTTATTAGGTGAAAAAAGATCTAATTATTGAATCGAAAAATTTACGGTGCAGAATGTGGGTTGACCAATTCAATTAATAAACCCATTAACAGCCCGATGGCCTTATTGAAACTTTAAGGGAATAAGATATCACTTTACACAAGTGGATTTATATTACTACATTTCGCCTAACATTCATAATTATTCGATTGTTATGGGTTGAAATGTAAAAACATTTAAATCTGATGAATACTGATCTAACATTCTTCACAAACGAACCTAACGCAGCTTTAGTTGACAGGTTTAAGCGCACACTCCGTGCAGTTCAATTTTTTGACGTATTAGTCGGTTATTTCCGGACCAGTGGATTTTATCAATTAGCTGACAGTCTTGAAAGTGTTGGAAAAATCAGAATACTTATAGGGCTCAATGTTGACCAAAAAACATTTGAACTGATTGATACTGTCCGTTCCCAAACCAATTTAGATTTCAGTTCCCATAATGATACACGCAATGCCGCAATGGAAGCTGTTGTAACAGAAATTGATGCTTCCAAAGATGAATTCAACACCGAATTTGGAATTAAAAAATTCATTGAATATTTAACAACTGATTGTGCCAATCCAATCGAAGATAAAACAAATGGCGGTAATGGAAAAAAACTTGAATTTCGTGCTTACCCCAGTGGAAATATCCATGCAAAAGTTTACATATCAAGATACAGCGAAGATCAAGTTTCTTTTGGTTCTGTCATAACCGGTTCAAGTAATTTTTCTCAAAGTGGACTCATAGCCAATCGAGAATTCAATGTTGAACTGAAAAGCCGTGCAGACGTTGAATTTGCATTGGAACAATTTGAAGACCTGTGGAAGGACGGTGTTGACATTTCTGAAAAATTTGTTGATACAGTTAGGACAAAAACGTGGCTGAACGAAGATATTTCTCCTTATGAATTATACCTGAAAATGCTGTACGAATATTTAAAAGAGGACATAAATCTGGATCTGGAAATTGAGATTGATATGCCGGAAGGTTTCATGGATCTACAATATCAGAAACAAGCTATTGTTTCCGCTAAAAAAATACTGGAAGCGTTTCACGGTGTGTTTCTTGCTGATGTTGTAGGTTTGGGAAAAACCTATATCTCTGCCATGTTAGCCCAACAATTGGCGGGTGGGAAACTGGTCATCTGTCCTCCTGTTCTTGTGGATTATTGGAAAGATACATTTTTCGAATTTGGCGTTAAAAAATATGAAATCGAATCTTTGGGAAAACTGGACAGAATTCTGGAAACAGACATAGATAAATATGAAACCATATTTATTGATGAAGCTCACCGCTTCCGGAATGAATACACACAGGGATTTGAAAAACTGACTGAAATCGCTTATGGGAAGAAAGTAGTTCTTGTAACAGCCACACCGCTTAATAACACATTTCTTGATATTTTTAGTCAGATCAAACTATTTCAATCGCCGAAACGATCAACCGTCCCCGGAGTAATAAATCTGGAGAAATTTTTTAACGGATGGATGGTCAAATTAAAAAAGCATAAAAAAACTAACCCCGAGTATATGGAAATTATCAAAGATGGTTCAGAAGAAATTCGGGAAAAAGTTCTGAAATATATAATGGTTCGACGGACAAGGAGCGAAATTAAAAAATATTTCAGTGAGGATATTGTGGAACAGGGTTTGTTCTTCCCGGAAGTGGGCGACCCAAGGCGTTTGGTTTATCAGTTTGATGAAACAATCGGAAAGGTATTTAGCCAAACGATTGAACTGTTAAAACAGTTTTCCTATTCGCGGTATATGCCCTTGGTATACCTAAATAGACAATTGACTGAATTTGAACTGCAAAGCCAGCGAAATGTGGGTGGGTTTATGAAAGGTATTCTGGTTAAACGGCTGGAAAGTTCTTTTTATGCTTTTAAACGGTCTGTGGGGAGGTTTGTACAATCCTTTGATGATTTTATTCAAATGTTTGATGAAGGCAGGGTTCTCATAAGCAAATCGGTGAATGTTTATGATTTAATTGATGAAGATGATGAAGATAAAATACAGAAGCTTATCGAAGAAGAAAAACTTCAGGAATTCCAATCAAAAGACTTCATCCCTGAATTCAAGATAGCGTTACAGAGTGACCTAAAAATTTTAAAGGAAATTCGGGAACTATGGAAAAATATAGACGCCGATCCCAAGTTGGATAAATTTGTGAACGAATTAGAAAAGGGCGGTAATCTACACGGCAAGAAAATTTTGGTGTTTACTGAATCACTGGAAACAGGGGAATATCTTTATCGGAAACTGAATAAGAAATTTGGGACGCAAGTATTGTTCTTTTCAAGTAAGGGAGGAATACTTGATTCGAAACGTTTGGTTAAATCCGAAGCACGGCGGAAAATCACCAATAACTATGACCCCAAGGCCAGGGAACCGGAAGATGAAATTCAAATTTTAATCAGTACGGATGTTTTAGCAGAAGGTGTAAACCTGCACCGGTCTTTCAGTGTTATAAATTATGATCTCCCCTGGAATCCTACTCGGGTTTTACAGCGTGTGGGGCGTGTGAATCGCGTGGGATCGGAAAATGAAGAAATCCATATTTACAACTTCTTTCCCACAGACGAATCAGATGCAGAATTGAGTTTGGAAGCAAATATAAAATCCAAAATTCAAGCCTTTCACGATACGCTGGGAGAAGACGCCCGTTATTTGACGGATGATGAAGTGGTTACATCCCACGAATTGTTCGGAGATACACTTTATAAAAAACTGACATCTAAAAAAACGTATGAGCAAGAAGAGGATGTTTTTAAGAATGAATTGGAATACTTGAAATTTATCCGTGATATTCGAGATAATAATCCCGCCCTGTTTGAAAAAATTAAACGATTGCCGAAAAAGGCACGATCCGCTAAAAGTAAACATTTTGATAATGACGGACTTATAACCTTTTTCCGGAAAGGGAAACTAAAGAAATTTGTGTTCACCGACGGGAAACAATCTGAAGAAATCCCCTTTTTTGATGCGGTGAAAATTTTCAAATGTGAACCGAATGCCAGCCGGGTCCAAATACCCAAAGTCTATTATGATTTTCTGAAGAAAAATAAACAGCAGTTTGACCAAATCACATTAGACGAAATAACAGAAACGGAAAAAAGCCGTGGGGGATTGTCCAATGAGAGCTATGTAATAAAAAGGTTAAAGGTGAAAGCATTTCGGAAATTTTCATCTTTTACTGATGAGGATGAAGAATATATCCAGGTGGTTCTGGAAAAATATAATGAAGGTGTTATTCCTAAAAACATTACCAAACGGATCAAACAGAAAATTGAAAAAGAAGATGAAGCATTAAAAATCCTTGCCGTGCTAAAGCGAGAAATCCCAGGGCGGTTTTTGGGCATACGGCATTCGGGCAGGTCAGGTGATTATATTTCAAAGCGGGAAGTGATTTTATCTGAATATCTTGTGAGTGAGGAATAAATCATGAATTTTGATCTTTTAATATCAACAATTGAACAGGCATCAACCAGTCTTCAAAAACGAGCATTAACTTCTGTGAATCAAGCCCTCGTGATTCGCAATTGGCTTATTGGATACTACCTTGTTGAATACGAACAAAAAGGTGAAGACCGGGCCAAGTATGGAAAAAAATTGCTTGAATCCATCGCCAATGAATTGAAGCAAAAGAAAATGAAGGGAATGTCATTTACAAACTTGAAATTATTTAGACAGTTTTACGAAGCCTACCCGCTAATTGGTCAGACACTGCCTGACCAATTGGAAAAGTCAATTCAACAGGTACTGCCTGTCGAATTCAAAATAGGAAAAAGTCAGTCACTGCCTGACCAATTAGAAAAACCAATTCATCAGCCACCGGCTGATGAATTCAAAACAACATCTGATGTATTACTGACAAACTTCACCTTCACTCATTTTATTGAATTAATCAAAATTGACGACCTCCTGAAACGCGCTTTCTATGAAAAAGAAGCCATCAAAGGGAATTGGAGTTCGCGACAGCTCAAACGACAAATTGAATCTTTACTCATAGAGCGAACAGGGCTCTCTACCGATAAAGAAAGTTTGTTGAAATCGGACCAGGATAGTAAAGCCATTGTCAGTATTGAAGACACCATCAAAGACCCTTATATTTTAGAATTTACTGGTTTTAAAGAGCTGCCCGTTTATTCAGAGAATGATTTAGAAACGGAACTGTTGGATAAAATTGAAGAATTTCTTATGGAATTGGGAAATGGGTTTTGTTTTGAGGCCCGGCAGAAACGAATTACCATTGGGAATGAACATGATCGTATTGACTTGGTGTTTTATCAGCGCATTATAAAATGTCACGTGTTAATCGATTTAAAAACCAGGGCCTTTTCACATGCCGACGTAGGCCAAATGAATTATTATCTGAATTACTACAAGAAAAATATAAAGGAAAAGACTGATAACCTCCCTGTTGGAATTATCTTATGCACTGACAAAGAAGAAACGAAAGTGGAATACGCCACGGCGGGATTAGACAATAAACTATTTGTTTCAAAATACATGGTTGAATTACCCGACAGGGAAGAATTGGAAGCTCTTATAAGGCAAAAGTAATGGATTATAATTCGGCAAAAACGCTTATTGAAGACACATTCAATTTTCCTTTTGATGAAGGGCGGTTTAGGTACTTTGTCATCAACCTGCTGAACAACATAGATGAAGGGAAAGCCATAAAATTCAGGGGTTATATAAAAAACGCTTTCAAACCCCATGTAGGAGCCTACCGTCGGTTAGGTACTTATACCGACCCTGAAGGTGAAAAAGTTGATGTACTGGTGGTCCAGCTAAAAAATGAATGGGCGCTGGAACGGTCCCGGACCATGCTGCGGAACTTTACTGCCGATTACCTGAAAACCCGGGATGAAAAGGATGCGGCCTTAGTGGTCTACTATACCACCAATCCTGAAGATTGGCGATTTTCCTTTATCCGCATGGAATACAAACTGGAAGAGACCGATAGCGGAAAGCTAAAGGTTAAGGAAGATGTTACCCCCGCTAAACGCTATTCATTTCTGGTGGGGAAAAATGAACCCAACCACACGGCTCAATCACAACTTGTTTCCATTCTTGAAGATGACGAAAATAATCCCACCCTTTTTGCTTTGGAGACCGCCTTCAGCGTGGATGCGGTTACGAAACAGTTCTACAAAGATTATCGTGCTCAATTTGAGAAACTCTGGAACGAACTGAGCGACATTGTTGCCAATGACCCAAAGATTGCAGCAGAATTTGAAACCAAAACCATAGATACAGCTAATTTTGCGAAAAAGTTAATGGGGCAAATTGTTTTTCTCTACTTCCTGCAAAAGAAAGGCTGGTTGGGTGTCGGTAAAGATGAGAATGGTAATTTCAAGGATTGGGGGACGGGACCAAAAAATTTTCTGCGACGACTTTTTGATAAGGAATTCACAAACTATGATAATTTCTTTAATGAAGTATTAGAACCGCTTTTTTATGAAGGATTGGCCTCAGAACATGATGACGATTATTTTTCTGTCTTAGATTGTAAAGTCCCATTTTTGAACGGTGGTTTATTTGAGCCAATGAACGGCTATAATTGGAAAGAAACGGACATCCGCATTGACAATGATTTGATTGGGGAAGTTTTTAAAACATTTGACAGATACAATTTCACGGTGCGGGAAGATGAACCGTTGGAAAAAGAAGTGGCCGTTGACCCGGAAATGCTGGGGAAGGTGTTTGAAAATCTTCTGCCAGAAAATCTGCGAAAAGGCAAGGGGACCTATTATACGCCCAGGACCATCGTCCATTATATGTGCCAGGAATCGCTGATTAATTATTTGGATACGGAATGTGCCTCAACCATCTTGGTTGAGGATGTCCACAAGCAGGATGCTTGTGGCACTATACCCAAAGCAGACATTGAAACGTTGGTCCGTGAAGGCGATATTATTTTGGAACTGGAAACAGCAATTAAGGAAGGGACCAAGAGTTACAAAACGGTTTTGAAGGATTCCATTAAGGACAATGCCCAAGCCCTGGATGATGCATTGGCAAATATCAAAGTCTGCGACCCTGCCATCGGTTCGGGAGCCTTTCCGGTTGGGATGCTCACCGAAATTGTAAAAGCCCGAACGATTTTATCTCTTTACCTCAATAATTTCCCTCTCAAGAGAGGTGTCCCGAAGGAACGGGGTGTGTACGAACTCAAACGCCACTGCATCCAAAATTCGCTATATGGCGTGGATATTGACCCGGGTGCTATTGAAATTGCCAAACTGCGCCTGTGGCTCTCTCTTGTGGTGGATGAAGACGATTATAACACCATCCAGCCCCTGCCGAACCTGGATTATAAAATTATGCAGGGCAATTCACTCATTGAAGAATTTCATGGTATTTCGCTGGATATTGAAAAGAAGGATGAACAGATTGATGTTTTTTCCGGCGGGTCTGCATTGGACGTGCTCATTAACGATCTGCACAAAAAACAGAATGACTTTTTTAATGCGGAACATCCCAGGGAGAAAAAGAAAAAACGGCAGGAAGTAGAATATGCCATTTATAACATTTTTCATAGTGAACTTGGGAAAAATACTGGGTTGGCTGAACCTGAAAAGAAAAAAATTGAAACCAACCTGAAAGAAATGACACACGGGAATAAAGAACGCAACTTCTTCCCTTGGAAACTTTATTTTGCCGATGTTTTTCGGGAAAAAGGCGGTTTTGATGTGGTGATTGCTAATCCGCCGTATATCGGTGAGAGAAAACACAAAGAAGTGTTTACACCCATCCAAAATGGAAATATGTCGAAATATTATTTTGGCCGTATGGATTATTTTTATTTTTTCTTTCATTTGGCATTGGACGAATTGAACAGGTACGGATCAGCAATATTTATTACCACGAACTATTATCCTACTGCTTTAGGGGCAAAAAAGTTAAGAGATGACTTAAAAAATAGATCAGACATTGTTTCATTAATAAATTTTAATGAACTTAAAATTTTTGATTCTGCTTCTGGTCAACATAATATGGTCACATTTTTTAGAAAAAGATTGTCGACTAATTCAGTAAATGCATTTACTTGTGTGTCAAATGTTCAAGGAATAGTAAAAGAAAACATCTTACAGGAAATTCTTGATGGAAAAAATATTGATACTGAATATTTTAATATTTCTCAAGAAGATTTGTGGGAAGGAACGGAATGTTATTTAAGAATAACTGGAAGTATCAATTCAGATAATCCAACACAAAATATTTTATCTAAAGTTTGGAACAATAATTCAAGTATTGAACTAGGCAATTTATGTAATACTATTATTGGATTGGAGAGTAGTGCTGATAAGGTTTACATATTAAATAAAAGCGATATCAAAAATATAATCCACAATGAAAATGAAAATTTATTATTTAAAGATTTCTATAAAAATTCTGACATCAATCGATATATTGCAGAATCTAAAACAGGTAAAGTAATCATTTATGTTCACGAAGAAATTAATAGCATAAAGTCAATGCCAGGGATATGGGAGTATTTAAAGGCAAATAAATCAATACTTGCATCGAGAAAGGGTGCAAATTTGCGTGGAGCTTTTAAACGCGGCCATTGGTGGGTATTGAATACTCCAAGATTAAAATTGGATTTCGAAGGTGAAAAATTAGTTACTCCCTATCGGTCAAAGACTAATCGGTTTGCCTATACTAAAATTCCGTGGTATGCTTCAAGAGATGTTTATTATATCACTAAAAAATCTGATGATATTGATCTTAAATATATTTTATCATTGTTAAACTCCAAAATTTACTATCTATGGTTATATCACAAAGGTAAAAGAAAAGGTGAAATGTTAGAGTTGTATTCAAAGCCCTTGTCCGAAATACCAATAAAGAAAATTGGTTTGGATGAGCAAAAACCGTTTATCAATTTAGTAGACCAAATTCTCTCTGCCAAAAAAGCCAACCCGCAAGCAGACACCACAGCCCTCGAAGCCGAAATAGATCAACTGGTGTATGAGTTATATGGGCTGACGGAAGAAGAAATACGGATTGTTGAGAAGAGTGTGAAATGAGTGCAATTCAATATTCCAGATTGAATATGGAGTACAAGTCCGCCAACAAAAACACACGGCGGACAAGCAAGATGCTTGTAGTACAATTTATTTCGGAAGAACAAAGGCATCATGAATTTAGATAAAATATTATCAGAAGCAGAATTAACCGAGTTAGAAGATTTTTTAAATTCAGATAAAACACCGAAGCATTGTATGAGTTTGGATATGTTGGATGGATTGATTACCTGTGTCGCCATCGGACCTGAAACAATTATGCCTAGCATTTGGATGGAAGAAATTTGGGGCGAAACAATTGACGATGAAATGATTTGGGATTCTATGGAGGAGATGCAGAGAATAACAGAATTAATCCTGCGCCATTATCAATCAACCGTTCATTTATTTGATGAAAATAAAAACGACTTTAGACCGTTATTCGAGATGGGTGAAAAAGAAGAAACCCTTATCGATGGATGGTCAATTGGCTTTTGGAAAGGTATGGGATTAAGCGAGACAGAATGGAATATTCTATTTAAAGATGATGAAAACGATCAATTAACAAACACTTTGTATTTATTTGGTAGTGAAGCAGGGCATGAATTATATAAAAGCAATTCCGCGCTGCAAGAAATAGATAGCGAAGCATGGGCAATACTCCTGACAGAATCCATTATAGATATTTATGATTATTGGCTCCCACGCCGAAAAATGGCACCACAGTCGGAAAGCAGTCCAATGCCAAAAATTGGGCGGAATGATCCCTGCCCTTGCGGAAGCGGGAAAAAATTCAAAAAATGCTGTTTAAACAAAATGCCGAATGCGTAAGCAAATTGAAAGAATGGAAAAATGAAAAAGAAAAAAACCTTAAGCCGAAAATTCCGCCGATATATTCATCTCCTTAAAACGCTTTGATGAATGACCCACTGGCAAAACCATAAGAAATAGATAATGTCCACATTTAACGTATTATTTTCTGCACTACAAATTGAGCATTGGTTGATTGAATAGCAGTTATAATCATTCCTATCTTTCTTCTTCCAAATGGATTCAAGTTGAGGGAAAAGGAGGTAAAATCAAAATTCGTACCCAATTCATCATCATCAATTTAATCGGCGGCATCGCCGTGCTGGGTGGTTATGCCTATGCACTGATTAACCACCCCGATACTCGGAATGATCTCTGGGTCGGCATTCCTGAAAGCTGGAAGCCCTTCTATGTTGTCTCCATGTTTGCTGCCGCTTTTGGCTATTTAATAGCCATGTATTATCTGATTTTCAAGGGTGGTTTGGCCAACAAATTTTTTTGGGGAAAGACTGATGTTTCGATCATGACCATTTTACTGGTGCTGTTTTTATTATCGGCTGCCATGTGGATTCATTCCACATTTGCCTATCTTGAATCACCCGGTTCAGGTACCTGGACCATGGTTCAAATTGAATTGCGCACCACGGCAATTGCTATTTTATTATTTACGGTTGGGCTGGCAACAGCCTCTGAAATATCTCATTCCAGCCTCCACCGCTGGGCAGTAAGCGGATTATTCTACTTAACATTTCATTGCCTTGTTTTAGACGCCATTTTATGGACCATGAAATTTTCAAAAGAAGCGTTTGATTTATAAAGAAATCAATTATTTTCGGGGACTCAAATTTGGGTCTTCCACTTAAATACAGGATTAAATAAAATTGACAAAACTCAAACGAACACTCGGATTATTTGACGGCATCGCCCTCTTGGTGGGGATCACCATTGGTTCCGGCATTTTCGCCACACCCCAGATTATTGCCGGTTATCTGGACTCCTTTTCAACAATCATTCTACTTTGGATTGGGGTGGCTGCTTTTGTATATGGTGGATCATTGATCTACGCGGAATTGGGGTGCCGCTTCCCCAACACAGGCGGAGAATATGTCTATATTGAAAAAGCATTCGGCCCCTTTTGGGGCTTTTTATTTGGCTGGGCTCAGTTATTTATTATACGCACGAGTCCCGCCGCGGGGCTGAGTCTGATCACGGCTAATTATATTGCCTATTTCATCCCCATGGTCCGGTTTGAAAAGAATTTAGTCGCCATCGCAGTGATCATCATTTTTGGCGCTATTAATTATATTGGGGTAGAACGGGCCAGCCTGTATAACAAATTTTCATCTTCCATAAAAATTGGGGGACTCTTTTTATTTGCAATCCTTGGGTTAATTCTTGTGAATGGGGATTTTTCAAAATTGACAGAAACAGCATTGGCCACCGGATCCCTCGGCCCAACGGGGAATGTAGTGGCGGCTCTTATGTTGGTCCTATTCTCCTTTATTGGGTGGGATCGTGTGGGTTACGTGGCCGGTGAAATGAGGGAGCCCCAAAAGGTGATCCCCCAATCTATGCTCTATGGAATGCTGGTGATCGCCGCCCTTTATTTGGGTTCCAATATATTGTATCATACGGTTATTGGCTTGGAGGGGATGCGGAACAGTACGATTGTTGCCTCCGATACAGCGGTGGCCCTATTTGGGAATATGGGCGCTGGCTTGATCTCACTCATGGTGATCATTTCCGCAACCGGAAGTATTAACGGCACCATGATGTCTGCCAGCCGGGTCTATTATGCCATGGCCAGGGATGGACTCTTTTTCAAGTGGCTGGACCATGTTCATCCGAAATTTCAGACGCCCACACATGCCATTATAGCCCATTGTGTTTGGGGGATCGTACTGATTTTGGTCCGGCAAAATTTTGAAACTATCGTAGCGGGAATGGTATTTGCGATTTTGATCTTCTACGGATTTACCACGGTGGCATTTTTCAAATTTCGCCTGTCGGGAGCGGGAGAGACTGGTGGATACCGTCTGCCTTTTTATCCGGTACTACCGGGTATATATTTGGCTGGAATTATCATTTTAGTCTTAATGCGCGCCTATTTTGAATGGGGCAAATCTGCCCAGGATCTGGCTTTCGTCCTGACCGGTATACCAGTCTATTTTTTGTGGTTTAAATCTCATGATTAAAATTGATTCGGAATGTTCGCACTTTTAAAGTAAACGGAATATTTTCGAATTAAATGATTCATCACCTTGTTTCCCGAAATTTACCGCGGCTAAATTCCGTGACTGTTTTTTAGGACAACAGTACTATTATGGCACATATTATATCATTAACCAATCAAAAAGGCGGTGTGGGTAAAACCACCACTTCAGTCAACTTATCAGTAAGCCTGGCTGTGTCAGAAGCGAAAACACTGCTGATCGACCTGGACCCCCAATCCAATGCTACTACCGGTATTGAAAATTTATTAATTGAACCCCGGGGAAACATTTATGATGCGCTTATTCGCGGTACAGCTACAAAAGATGTGATCACTAAAACACAATTGGACCATTTAGATATTATTACATCTACCAGTGATTTAGTGGGCGCCGAAGTTGAATTAGTCAGCATTATGGCCCGGGAGCACCAGTTGGAAAAGGTACTGAAGCCTATCCTTAAAAAATATGATTACATCCTGATTGATTGTCCGCCTTCCTTAGGCTTGCTCACCTTAAATGCATTAACTTGTTCCGATGCTGTGATCATCCCGATCCAATGCGAATATTATGCCCTGGAAGGATTAGGGCAACTGTTGAATACCATTCGACTGGTGCAGAAAAATTTGAATCCAAATCTGGAAATAGAAGGTGTACTTTTAACCATGTATGACGGACGGTTAAACCTATCCAAACAGGTGGCGGAAGAAGTGCGCAGCTATTTCGAGGATAAAATATTTAAAACAGTGATCCAGCGCAATGTGCGCCTGAGTGAGGCGCCCAGCTTCGGCAAGCCGGCCCTGCTTTATGATGCCAATTCCACCGGCGCCCAAAATTATATGGCCTTGGTTGAGGAGGTTTTAAACCATGGAAGCTAAGCGATTAGGTAAAGGAATAGATGCCCTGATTCGTCCCCCGGAAAAGCAGGATGTCTCTCCCGCTGGTGTAACCACCATCCCCGTCTCCAGGATTAAAACGAACCCCCACCAGCCACGGAAGTATTTTGATGATAAAGCACTGGATGAACTGGCGGCCTCCATCAAAGAAAAAGGTGTGATTACACCCATTACCGTTCGAGCAGATAAAAATAATGGCTATATTCTCATCGCGGGGGAACGGCGCTTAAGGGCCTCGAAACTGGTCAGAAAAAAAGATATTCCTGCTTATATCCTTGAGGTCACTGATGAAGCGGAAATGATGGAGGTTGCCCTGATTGAGAATATCCAGCGTGAGAACCTGAATCCCATCGAAGAAGCGGAAGCTTACGCTGTTTTGCAGGGTGAATTCAGTTTGGTCCAGACGGATATTGCCAAAGCAGTTGGTAAGAATCGCTCCACGATTACCAATGCCCTCAGGTTATTGCAGCTGCCGCCGGAGATTAAGAAAAGCCTGCGTGATAATAAGATTTCCGCCGGCCATGGCCGGGCCATCTTAGCGATGAAAACCCAAGTTGGGATGCTCAAACTTTGGCAAATGATTTTGGATCAGGACTTATCTGTTCGCGCTGCTGAAGCCATTGCTAAGGGGAAAGCTGAATCGAAATCCACCATAAAAAAAGCGAAATCAAAACAGAAAAATGCCGCCGTTCGTCAATTGGAAAACGAAATGATATCCCTCCTGGGGACGAAAGTACGCCTGAACCATAAAGGGGAAAAGGGCGGTTCCATTATAGTGGACTATTTTTCTGATGATGACCTGGAACGCATTTTGGACCTGTTGCGCTCCATCGAATAATTGCCATGAAACCCAGCCGATATACCTTCCTGATTGTTCCGGACCATGATGGAAAGAACAGGCGTTTTTCTATTTCCCGGACCGGGGCCCTGCTTATTTCGATTACAGTCATCAGCATCCTTTTAGGAATGCTATCTTCGTTGATTTATTTCACACCGAAAGCGCTTGACCACCGACGGATGAAAAATCGTTATGATGAAGTCATTGGTGAACGCACCAAGGTTTTGGAGTTATACCGGGATTTAGAACGTCTGAAGCAAATGGAATTGGTGGTCCAAAAAGCGTTGGGTACTGACTTGGGTGTCAGCGAATCGGGGGAAGGGGACCTCATTGATTTGATGAATGACGAACCGATTCACTTGGGATATTTGGATAATATTCCGTCCCTGATACCTGTGGAGGGATATCTCACACAGGTCATGATTGAGAATAAGGAAGCGGATATTCGTCGTCATTATGGGGTTGATATTGCTGTCCCTGTTGGGGAACCGGTGATGGCGTCAGCCGGAGGCCGGGTGGTGTTTGCCGGGTGGACACCGGAATTGGGTAATTTGGTGGTGATCTATCACGGAAATGAGTATTTTACCTATTACGGACATAATGAATTATTATTGGTGGATCAACATCAAGAGGTCAATCGTGGTGATATTATTTCCACATCGGGAAATTCCGGTATGAGTTCCGGCCCTCACCTTCATTTTGAAATATGGAAAGAGGGGCAGGCAGTGGATCCTTTGTCGTATTTTCCGGAGTTGAATCAAACGAATATGAGTGTGGATTAATATGGCTAAGAGTGAATATAAAGATGTACATACAATGATTGGCGCCGATGCCATCATCCAGGGCAACCTTACTTGCGAAGGTGGTGTGGCCGTTTATGGGAAAGTATTTGGCGATGTGACTTCCGAAGGGCCGGTGCGGATAGCCCGCGGCGGGGAGGTCCATGGCAATGTGCAGGCCAATGATTCTCACATTGGCGGTACCGTGGATGGCAATGTCCGTGTGGAGAATCGGGCCGTGCTTGGGGCAGAGTCCCAGCTAAAAGGTGATTTAATCTATCGTACGCTGGTGATCGAGGAAGGGGCCCAGTTCCAGGGGCATTGTGTCTTGGCCGGGAGTGAGCCAACTGTCGATCCGGATTACCACCCTGAACCGCCCGCCGTTGAAGATCATTCTGGTCATCATGACGAATGAAAACGATAATTTCTTAGGAAAGTCCCTCCAGCAGTTCCAACGATTCGTCCGCCAGTCCGGACCCGCCGCCGCCGCGTCATATACCTTATTGGCATCGGTCTTATTATTAGGGGCGTTGGGCTATTTTTTAGATCAATATTTTGATTCATCACCCTTATTCATTCTCCTTGGCCTGGGCTTGGGGATTGTGATTGGGTTTTATGAATTGGCCAAAGCTGTATTTAAAAAATGAGACCTATTATTTATCTCACAGCCATCGCTTTGGGATTCTTTGGATTAGGCGCCGGGATTCAACCGGATTATAAAATGGAGATATTTTGGGGGATTTTTGGGCCCTATATTGTTGCCGCGGTTGAATTATTTTTTGTTTTACGTGCCAAAGAGAAAGACCCCCAATTGACGACAAAAGTGCTTATGACCGGCTTTGTTGGAAAGATGATCCTCTTTGGTGTTTATATTTCTATAATAATTTACTTTTATTCTTTTGAACCGGTACCGTTTGTGTTTAGCTTCGCAGGCTCTTTTCTGGCGTTTCACGCGCTGGAAGCGTTAGTGTTGAAGTCACTTTTTCAATCGTAAAAATTTTTTAGACACAAGAAATGATAGCAGGCGGTGAACAGGCTCACGGTTCCAGCGTAATGGACCAGGTGGGCGATAACATTATCCACCACGTTTCGAACTCAGATATTCATCATCCCATTGTGCATTTGCCACACCTATTCGGGGTTGATATGTCTGTTACCAAGCACGTACTGATGCTCTGGATTGTTGCCGCATTGGTTTCAGTTGCAATTATTATTCCCATTCGCAGATTTCTTAGCAAAGGCGATGGTGTACCTACAGGGATGGCCAATGCCATAGAATCGGTGGTGAAATTTATCCGTGACTCAATTGTTGCGCCCAACGTGGGACCCAAGTGGGTCAACACCTGGACACCTCTTATTCTCACATTTTTCTTTTTTATCCTATTTTCCAACGGGATCGGGATGATTCCCATTTTCGATGTATTGGGCGCTTTCAACCGTTTTGTCATGGGTGTCCCAGCCAGTGACAGCCATAATTTCATTAACGGGATCCTTCATGGTGGCGCCACCGCAACGGGAAACTTCAATGTAACGGCCGCCCTGGCAACGGTTACGTTTTTTACCATTATTATTGCCGGTACCAAAGCACACGGATTTATCCAGCATTGGAAGAATTTGGTCCCCCACGGATTGGCGTGGCCCGTATATATCATTTTGCTTCCCATTGAAATTATGGGACTTTTTGTGAAGCCTTTCGCATTGACCATGCGTTTGGCGGCGAACATGACCGGCGGCCATATTGCAATTTTAGCTTTACTATCGCTTATGGCAATTCTTGCCGAAATATTTCATTCAGCAGTAGCCGGGATTGGTACGGCATTAGTGTCGATACCTTTAGCTGTTGCGATTTCAGGATTAGAGATCATTGTTATCATGGTGCAGGCGTACGTGTTTACCCTGCTTACCGCAGTATTTGTGGGCATGTCAATCAATGTTCACCATTAAACAATAAAGAGGTAATAATAAAATGGAAGTATTTCATTACTTTGGTGCTGCTCTCGGATTAGGTGCGATTGTTATCGGCGCCGCTTTAGGAATTGGTCGTTTTGCAGCCGCTGCTGCTGAAAGCATCGCCCGTCAGCCCGAAGCTGCCGATAAGATCACAGGCGCAGTGAATCTGCCGCTGTTCCTTCTTGAAGGGGTAGCAATTATCGCAGAAGTAGTTATTTTACTTATCGTTCTGATTAAGTAGGTAACCAGTAATAATAATTAAAGGATTTCTCTAAATGGATAATCCTCTATTACAACTCGATCCGGGCCTGTTTATTTGGTCGATCATCACCTTTTTGGTGTTGTTTCTCGCCCTGGCCAAATTTGCCTGGAAACCATTGCTGAAAATGCTTAAGGATCGGGAAGACATGATTCGCAATTCTATCGATGATGCGGAAAAAGCCAAAGTTGAATTGGAACGGCTCAACGAAGAATCAGAAGCAATCATGGCCAAAGCCCGCGCTGAAGCACAAACCATTTTAACGGATGGTAAAGCTGCCGCAGAAAAAGTCAAAGATGACACCATTGCGAAAGCGAAAGAGCAGGCGGAAAAAATCCGTGAAGATGCCGGAAAGCAAATTCAGGTAGAAAAAGATAAAGCAATTGCTGATATCAAACAGGAGGTTGTGAACCTATCCCTGTCCGTCGCAGAAAAGCTGATCAATAAAAACCTGAGCGATGCGGATAATAAAAGCCTGATCGAAGAATCACTGAAAAAAGTGAAAACATATGAAGCTTGATTCCAAGGCCAAAAAATACGCTGAAGCTCTCTTGAATGTGGCGGCGCAATCCGGGTCAGAAAAAGCGGTAAAGGATTCCCTGGAACTGGTCAACAGTACACTGCGGATTTCTCCTGAATTCCGCGCCTTTCTGTTATCCAAACGGATCAGCGAAGCCCAGAAGGCGGATGCAGTAAAGTCAGCTCTTGGAGATCAGTGCCATCCGATTATATCCGAATTTTTAGGATTAGTCAGCGGTGAAAATCTGGTCAATCTGCTTGCATCTATCAGCAAAGCCTATGAGGTGAAATTTGCTGAAGCAATGAACTTTGTTTCGGTTATAGCCCATGTTACGGGCAAATTGTCCGGTGGTGAAGAAGCAGAATTAAAAGCATCATTAGAATCTGCCCTGGGTAAATCAACCGATCTGAATGTGAATGTTGATCCATCCCTGATTGGCGGAATCAAACTACGTGTTGGAAACAAATTCCTGGACGCATCCATCCAGAATCAACTGGAAAATATGCGTCTTGCATTATTAGAAGCGTAACGCTTAAAAAGGAAATCATGGATATCAAAACGGATAATATCACTGCCCTGTTGAGGGAACAGATCGCTCGATTCGATCTGTCCGTTGACGTTTCGGAAGTGGGTGAGGTTATCGAAGTTGGTGACGGTGTGGCCCGTGTGAGCGGTCTGGAAAACGTCATGAGCTCCGAGCTTGTTGAACTGCCGAACGGTGTTTACGGAATGGCCCTGAACTTAGAAGACGACAATGTCGGCCTGGTGTTGTTTGGTGATTCCCGCCTTGTGAAAGAAGGTGACCTGGCTAAACGAACCGGTCGTGTTGTGGAAGTTCCGGTCGGAAACGCCATGCTTGGACGTGTGGTGAACCCCCTGGGTCAGCCCATTGATGGTAAGGGTCCTATCAATACTAACGATCACCTGCCCATCGAACGGAAAGCATTGGGCGTCATGGCACGTTCTCCTGTGAACCAACCCCTGCAGACCGGGATTAAAGCTGTCGACAGTATGATTCCGATTGGGCGCGGCCAGCGTGAATTGATCATCGGTGACCGCCAGACCGGTAAAACGGCTGTGGCTATCGATACGATCATTAACCAGAAGAATACGCATGATGGGGATGAACCGGTTTACTGCATTTATGTGGCCATCGGTCAGAAAGCATCCACGGTGGCAACAATTGTCGCTGAGTTAGAAGCCAACGGCGCCATGGAATACACAACTGTTGTTGCGGCGAACGCTTCAGACGCGGCTCCGCTGCAGTACATTGCACCTTATTCAGGATGCGCCATGGGTGAATATTTCCGGGATAATGGTAAACATGCCCTCATCATTTATGATGATTTATCCAAACAGGCGGTTGCCTACCGTCAGATGTCACTGGTTCTCCGTCGTCCGCCGGGACGTGAAGCATTCCCCGGGGATGTATTTTATCTTCACAGCCGCTTGCTGGAACGTGCTTCCAAACTTTCCGATGAATTGGGAGGCGGTTCATTGACCGCATTGCCCATCATTGAAACGCAGGAAGGTGATGTATCCGCATATATTCCAACTAATGTGATCTCCATTACCGATGGACAGATTTACTTGGAGAAAAACCTGTTCAACTCCGGTGTCCGGCCCGCCATTGACGTGGGTATTTCCGTATCCCGTGTGGGTGGTAATGCCCAGATTAAAGCGATGAAAAAAGTGGCCGGTACATTGCGTTTGGACTTAGCCCAATATCGTGAATTGGAAGCATTTGCAAAATTCGGTTCGGACCTGGATAAAAACACCCAGGCCCAACTGACCCGTGGTGAACGGATGGTAGAGATCCTTAAACAGGGCCAGTATGTGCCTATGGAAGTGGAAAAACAGGTGGCCGTTATTTTTGCCGCCTCCAAAGGATATATCGATGGTGTCGCTGTTGATCGAGTCGCTGAATATGAATCCGGACTTTTTGATTACCTCGAAGCTAACAATGGGGATGACTTAAAAGCACTCGCCGTAGAAGGCGTCATCAATGATGAAATGGGCCGGAGACTGGAAAAATCAATTGCTGATTTTACCAAGGGATTCACTGCCTAACATATGGCCAACCTGAAAGACATTCGCGACCGGATTAAGTCCGTCAAAAGCATCCAGAAGGTGACCAAGGCCATGAAAATGGTGGCGGCCGCCAAGATGCGTCGTGCCCAGGAAAACATGGAACAGGCTCGCCCTTATTCCAGCCGTTTGACTGAAATTATCCAAAACTTACTCCCCGATGTGGACCGTGATCTCCTGCCGTTACTCAATGTGCGGGAAGTAAAACGTGCCGCCTTCGTTGTCGTCACATCCGATAAAGGATTGGCCGGTTCATTCAACAGCAGTGTGCTGCGCAAAGCCCACAATGAAATTGACGAATTGGGTAAGGATAATGTGGATATCTTTTGCATCGGGAAAAAGGCCCGGGACTATTTCAAATCCCGTGAATACAATATTGTCGAATCCCATGTGGATTTTTGGGGCAATCTCAACTTTACCCACGCCATCAAAATCGGGAATGGTATTATCAGTCATTTTCTGAATGGTAACGTGGATGAGATTCGTGTGGTTTATAATGAATTTGTCAATGTGGCCACCCAGATGGTGCTCACTGAAAAGCTCCTTCCTTTGGAATATGAAGAAGGGGAAGGTGCCGTTGCTGACAGACTCTATGAGCCTTCCAAGGATGAGATTGTGAAATCCCTGGTGCCGAGACATTTGAATGTCCAGATGTGGAAATATTTACTGGAATCCTATGCCAGTGAACAGGCCGCCCGAATGCTGGCCATGGAAAATGCCACCAGCAACTCTGAAGATATGATTAAAGATTTAACATTAGAATTCAACAAAGCACGCCAGGCGGCGATTACCACGGAAATGCTGGAAATCGTTGGCGGTGCTGAAGCGCTTAAAGGATAAGGGAAAACCGATATGTCGAATATGACAGGTAAAATTTCTCAAATTATGGGTGCGGTGGTTGACGTCGTTTTTGAAGACGGCCGCCTCCCCGAAATTATGAACGCCCTCGAAGTAAACCGCGGCGATGATGGTACGTTGGTACTGGAGGTAGCCCAACACCTGGGCGACAGCATGGTCCGGACCGTTGCTATGGATTCAACTGATGGATTGACCCGCGGTGTACCCGTAGTGGATACGGGAATTCCCATTTCAGTGCCGGTTGGTCCTGAAACCCTGGGACGGCTTTTTGATGTCCTGGGAAATACCATAGATGGTAAGGAAGAACTGAAAACTGAACAGAAGAACCCTATTCACCGATCCGCGCCAAAACACGAAGATTTAACCACTTCCACCGAAATGCTGGTCACCGGTATTAAGGTGGTAGACCTGATGGAGCCTTACACCAAGGGTGGTAAAACAGGCTTATTCGGTGGTGCCGGTGTGGGTAAAACCGTATTGATCCAGGAGTTGATCCGTAATATTGCCACGGAACATGGCGGTTATTCTGTTTTCGCCGGTGTGGGTGAACGTACCCGTGAAGGGAATGACCTTTACAATGAAATGACTGAATCCGGTGTGATTGATAAAACCACCATGGTATTCGGTCAGATGAATGAGCCTCCCGGCGCCCGTCTGCGTGTAGCCTTGAGCGGACTGGCCATGGCGGAATATTTCCGTGATGACGAAGGCAAGGACGTCCTGCTCTTTATTGACAATATTTTCCGCTTCACCCAGGCCGGTTCTGAGGTATCCGCGCTCTTGGGCCGTATGCCTTCTGCTGTGGGTTACCAACCCACACTTTCTACTGAGATGGGTGACCTGCAGGAAAGAATTACATCCACGAAAAAAGGATCGATTACTTCTGTCCAGGCTGTTTACGTCCCTGCGGATGACTTGACCGACCCGGCCCCTGCAACCGCCTTTGCTCACTTGGATGCCACCTCCGTTCTGGAGCGTAAAATTGCTGAGTTGGGTATTTATCCCGCGGTGGATCCCCTGGCTTCAACATCCAGAATTTTGGACCCCCGCGTCATTGGTGACCGCCATTACAATGTGGCCCGGAATGTTCAGGGTGTATTGCAGAAGTATAAAGACCTTCAGGACATTATTGCGATTCTCGGTATGGACGAATTGTCCGATGAAGACAAACAGGTTGTGTCCCGTGCCCGTAAAATCCAGAAATTCTTCTCACAGCCCTTCTTTGTGGCGGAGCAGTTCACCGGCACACCCGGACGTTACGTCGAACTTGAAGATACTATTTCCGGTTTTGAAGCCATCCTGAATGGTGATGTAGATGACCTCCATGAAAACGCATTCGCTTATGTGGGTACTATTGATGAAGCAGTGGACAAAGCGAAGAAACAAGCTGCCTAACTAATCCATGAGCACATTTAACTTAGAAATTGTCACCCCGACCCGCATCCTTGAGGAAGGAGAAGTGTCTTACGTCCGTTGCCCGGGAACCGATGGTTCTTTCGGTGTCATGGCCGGCCATCGGGATGCAGTGATTGGATTAGGTGTGGGTGAAATTAAAGTGACCAAAGGGGGCAAAGATGCATTCTATGCCACCAGTGGCGGGTTTGCTGAAATCACCCATGAAAAGGTACAGCTTTTGGTTGAGACGGTGGAGAAGTCCAGTGAAATTGACTTCGGCAGGGCTGAAGCATCAATGCAGCGGTCGAAAGATCGGATTTCCGGTAAAGCAGATGCGGATATGGATCGGGCTGAAGCCGCCTTACTTAGAGCGGTCAACAGGCTCAAGGTTTCGAATCGATAAGATTTTTGTAAAATAGAAACATGAAATAGAAAACTCCGCCTAAGCGGAGTTTTTTGTTTATAAATTAGGTTATTGTTTCAAATGGCTAAAAACGGAAACTGAGGAAATCTAATGAAAAGTGTTGTTATTTTCTGTTTATTCTTATTAGGGTTTCAAAAGATCGAGGCCCAATCAATTCCCCCATCAAAGCCACTCACTGATGAGGTGCAAATCCGCTTGGTTTTGCATAAGATTGAGCAAGGGATTAAAGAACAAAATGTTTTAAAAGTTACTGACGGCTTTGCCAAGGAGGTTGAATCAAATGGAAAAACAATAAACCGAAAAACGCTTTCCGATGAGTTCAAAAACACCTTTAACAGCTACCAAACACGGAAAGATGACCCATCGTTTATTAAACTGAAACCGCCCAGGATTTCTTTAACCACGACTTGGGATTTTGAGATGGATATCGATGAAATTAAATTTTTGAATGATAATACCGCTTTAGCAAAAACCTGGATTTATTTCGCCGCAGCCGAACCGGATACGACGAATAAGAAATGGAAATTTGGCAAAAAGCGCCGGAACAATTTCATGTTTCGAAAGGTGAAGGAGGAATGGAGAATTCGGGGTTTAGATTCATTTTTTGATAAAATACAAAAGATTAGGTAAAATCAATGTCAAGTATTACAATTCAAATTAAAAGGAAATTTAAAACACTTATTTGTTTATCTATTTTCGGAATATTACCTATTATTAGTTGTGAATTTCAGACGGCGGATGGTTCAAACGAAATGTGGATAAAGATTATAAATTATCCTGATTCTTTTGAATTCAGCCCTCAAGAGACTAGATCTTTCAGTATAACTGTGGAATACCTTGCTTCTACAAAATGGATCGGGAAAAATATGATTTGGTTTGAAATACAAAACCCCGCTTCAAAACAGGTGATAGCAATATCTAATTTGATTGAGGTAGAAAATGATTACAAAACTACACAGAAAACTATTGAGTGGAGGGGGGGATGGGATCCAGGCGATTCTTTTGATGGGTATAGCTTGGGGACTTATTTTATCGTTGCTAAACTAGAAAACTGGCGTCCCTCCTACACTTTACCAAGTAATAGTGCGATGTCACAACCTAATGAAATAATTATCAATAATACGGCTGGTAATGTAGTAACCACAGTTGAATACGATGAGCAATTAAATAATGAAGTTTATTGGGATGCAGAATTAGATTTAGATCGTGGTAAGAGAAGCATAAATTCGGCATTTTCCCATTGTTGGAAAAGTTTTGAGTTTATTGTAGATGAAACACTGTTACTACCAGATTTAATATATTATTCGAATGATGCGGTTCGTAATGCTATCTTAGCCAATAGAAATAATATTGGAGTTTATATCAAGGGAATAGATGGGATATACACTAATTTAAATGACAAAACTCTAAATGGATCATTTTTGGGTGTAACAGATAATGGCAATAATGGTTCGTTGATAGCTTATGATGCAATTAATTCTCTGCATACAAATTTTAGTAATTCTATACCGGTAAAAGAAAAGCAAAAATTGAGGGTATAAAGAATTTTGTGTAAATGGTCAAAATGCTTAAAGTAAAAAGATAAA